>JAJAZO010000224.1 GCA_026785745.1 Chitinophagaceae bacterium
CAATTTATCCATCGCTTCTTTTACTTTCGGGTTGGGTGGAGGAGGAGGTGGAGGCGGATTATCTTTACGAAGCTTATCTTCTGCTGTAAAGAATTTTTTAAATGCAGTTTCAATGGCCGTTTTCTGTGCGGCATTTAATTGTATTTCTTTTTGCAGCACTTCATTTGTTTTCTTTATCCGTTCCTCAATACTTGGTGGCTTGGGCGGACCGGGTGGTTGCTGTGCTTTTACAGCGATAGCAAATAAAACAAGTGCTGCCGCAATAATCGTTCTCTTCATAATAATCTTTTTATATAGATGAGTGAGTGGTTGAAAATCCTTCTGCAATAAAAATTTATTCTTCCGGTGGCGGTGGTTTATCACCATGCTGCCCGTTGGGTGGAGGAGGTCTATCGCCATCCGGTCCTCCCGAAGGTGGCCCACCCGGACCCATTGGTGGCCGTTGTTGTCCCATCATACCTGTTACCTGGTGAATGATTGTATCAAATTTTTTCTGCTGCTCCGGATTGCAGAAGGCTCTTACTTTCTGAAAATGATTTAATGTAAGCAGGTCTATTTCTTCTGTAATAACACTAACAGCGGCGGCGGCGTTTCTCTTTGTACTGTCTGAAACATTTTGCTCTTTCAGTAAATCAAACAGATTATCCTTTGCCCCTTTTATTTTTTCACGGAGTTGTTCAACGGCTGCACGGTGTTCTTTTACCAATACTTCAAATTGTGCTTGTTGATTGGTGTCCAATTTTAATTTCTTTATTAAAAAATCCTTGGGTTGCCTTTTTGGTTGTACCGGCTGTTTTGGTTTGCCCAACCAAAACATTGTAATGGTAGCTGCGTTTGCGATGAGCAGTATCACAACCAGCCATGTCAGTACTTTATTTTTAGCTGTGTGGTTCATAATTTATGTTTCAATAAGATGATGTAATGGTTTGGTCATACGACTCGGCAAAGTTTTGCAGCGAAGATGACGATGCGGTCATAGTTGAATTCTTTGCTTTAAACTGTTGTGCCAGCATAATACCGTTTACTGCCAGCAACAATGCCAATGTACCAACCACCCATACCGGTTTTAACGGAAAGCTCCAGCCTTGCTGCGGGTTGTCTTTTTCCCCGCCTGATTGGCGGGCAAGCATTCTTGCCTTCAGCCTAGTATAAAAGAAATCATCGGTACCGGCTTCCTGCATTCTCACAATACTTTGCAGGTGTTCATCAACTAATGGTGTAGATTTTTTTTCCATATTTTTTATTTTAGTCTCACCCCGGCCCTCTCCTGACGGAGAGGGAGTATCAGGACTCCGCTGTTATATAATTTCTTATCGTTCATTATTGCGCACTATAATAATCTTCTAATAGCTTTTGCAAATTCACTTTTGCCCTGGTGATTAATGATTCGACTGCCTTTACATTCTGTTGCATCACTTCACAGGCCTCTTCGTAATTCATGCCCTGTACTTTTATCAGCGTAAAAGCCAGTTTTTGTTTTTCGGGTAACGATTGAATGGCTTTAAATAAGATTGCTGCCTTTTCTTTATTCTCTGCCGCTATACCCGGGTGATGAAAGGTTTCCTCCGCACTTTTCTTTTCTTCCGGCATCCACCACGGCAATATTTTATGCAGTTTCTGTCTTGTCTTTCGTCTTCTTATTTTATCCAAAGCCTTTCTTGTTGCTATCCGGTATATCCAGGTAGAAAGCGATGATTCTTCTTTAAAAGTGCCTATTGATTCAAAGACCTGTATAAAAGTTTCCTGCGCCGCATCTTCCGCCTCTTTACTGTCCTGTAAAATGTTGAGTACAGTATGAAACACCCGGTTGCGGTAGGTTTGTACCAGCCACCGGAAAGCAGGTTCGTTTCCCTGTCTTAGTTGCTGTATCAGCTCCTGTTCACTCAATGTTGGTTGATGTATTGACGCATCAAGTTAGATAATCCTTCGCTGGTTTTAGAACATACAGACAGTACGATCAGGGCAGACGACCTTCTCCCATAAAAATTTTATTTTTAGCCATATGTTGCCGCCGAAACCAAAGACGGCTCTTTCTTACCCCGGTACAGGCAAATGTTGCTGGAGCTGGTTATATCCGCAGAAGAGAATTAAATTATGTACGTCACACCGGAGAATTCAGTGAAGAATTAATCAGGGAGAGGGAATGGGAGCTTGATCTGGAAGAGGCAAGGCTAAATGGTTCGGTTTAATGCAGGTGCATTGCCTGATTGAAGTTACTATCAACTCTTTTACTTTAATTGGAAATACCAGGTTGTGGTAGGAAAGGGCAAATTCAAAATATAATGTAGAATTTATTCCCCAAAAATATTTAATCACTACATCAATAAGGGGGGAAATTTTTTGGCCTGATTATATTATAATATACATTGATAATATAATATTTTTTTCATATTAAAAAACCAACAAAATGAAAAAGAATCAGGGTATAGTTTATTCTTACATTCTCACTTTTGCTTTGTGCTGTATGCAATTAATGGTGGGTGCACAGGATAGTACTTCCACAAGCCGGTCAACAACCATTACAACAGAAACCAGTTCAACTTCTGATTGGTATATGGAGCCATGGGTATGGGTAGTAGGCGGTGCAGTGTTGCTCATTATTCTTGTAGCACTTTTACGGGGAAGTTCTAACAATAAAGAGGTTTCCAAAACAACGATAATTAAAGATGACAGGTGATATAGATAAGTAATAGTTTTTATTCCGGACTTTTATATAGATAAGAATGCCATTCAATTGAGTGGCATTTTTTATAATTTAACTATTTGGGATTAGTTATTTAAAAAATTAGTAGTCCGCATTAAGAAAATTTACATCTTTGAAGAATTAATTTTTATGGCAAATCCCAGGAAAGCAGCTGTCGGTTTTATTTTTATTACTCTTCTTATTGATGTAATGGGCTGGGGGCTTATCATTCCGGTAATGCCTAAACTGATTTCGGAACTAAAACATATTCCGGTTAATGAAGCAAGTTCTTATGGTGCATTATTGCTTTCTGTCTATGCCATTACACAATTTTTGTTTGCGCCGGTAATTGGCAGTCTTAGTGATAGATATGGCCGTCGCCCGGTGTTGCTTTTATCCATGCTGGGTTTTGGAATTGATTATATTTTTTTAGCTCTTGCTCCTTCGTATGGCTGGTTATTTGTTGGCCGCATCATAGCTGGTTTCACCGGTGCCAGTTTTACTACAGCCGCCGCATACATTGCTGATGTAAGTACAACTGAAACAAGAGCAAAAAATTTTGGAATGATTGGTGCTGCCTTCGGATTGGGCTTTGTTATTGGCCCGGCTCTCGGCGGTCTCTTAGCCGGTTGGGGAGTAAGAGCTCCTTTTTATGCAGCTGCAGGTCTTTGTTTATTAAATGCGTTGTATGGTTATTTTGTTTTGCCCGAATCGTTGGACAAAGAACATCGCCGTCGTTTTGAATGGAAAAGAGCTAACCCACTTGGTTCGCTAAAGTTCTTACAAAAAACTCCCGGTATTGGTGGCCTGGCTGTTTGTTATTTTTTAATATACCTCGCTGCACAGGCAGTACAGGGCAATTGGAATTTTTTTACCATCTACCGTTTTAGCTGGAGTGAAAAAATGGTTGGTATTTCTTTAGCTGTTGTAGGCTTGCTGGTGGGTGCTGTGCAAGCCGGATTAACAAGAGTTCTAAATCCAAAACTGGGCAATGAAAAAAGTATTTACCTCGGTTTATTTTTTTATACCGTCGGATTAATATTATTTGCTTTTGCTACAGAAGGCTGGATGATGTTTGCTTTTCTTGTTCCCTATTGTTTGGGTGGTATTGCCGGGCCATCCCTGCAAGCCACTCTTGCCAAACATGTGCCGCCCAATCAGCAGGGAGAACTACAAGGAGCATTAACCGGGTTGATGAGTCTTACTACCATTATCGGCCCGTTGATGATGAATAACCTGTTTTCTTTTTTTACCAGCGAAAAAGCACCGTTTCATTTTCCGGGTGTTGCTTTTTTATTAGCGGCTTTGTTCATGCTGTGCAGCCTTATCATCGCCTTGGTTTTCATGAAAAAAGAAACTGTACCTGCTGCACAAAAAATTATTTGACCGCTTGCTTCAACGCTGCTACTGTTTTCTTTTCGTTGCCAATAAATATTTTGTCCCTGATGATTGTAACCGGTCGCTTCAAAAAAGTGTATTCATCGAGGATGAATTTCCGGTAATCTTTTTCTTCCAGCTTTTTATCCTTTAAGCCAAGTTCTTTATACTTAATAGCCCGGCGGCTGAACAATGCTTCGTAGCTGCCAGCCATTTTTTTCATTTCTTCCAGTTGTGCCGGCGTTATTTTTTCTTCTTTTATATTCTGCATCTCAAAGCCACCCTGAGCTTGCCGAAGGGTATCAATTCCGGTTTCTTTAATAATGGCCTGGCAGGTGGTGCAGTTGCCAAGATGATACATTTTTTTCATACTGATAATACGTTTCAAATGGGCTGTTGGTTCTCTAAATTTTAAATTGCTTTACTTTGTGGCTCTTAATTTATACTATGGGCAAAGATGAAGTTTTCAGGGAAGAAATTGAGCAAGCCAGCGACTTTAAATTCAGTGCTAATGTGGCCAAAGTTTTTGATGACATGGTGAACCGATCCGTTCCTTATTATGGAGAAATGCAGCGGATGATGGCAGAACTGGCCGCCAACCATGCTGCCGAAGGCACTTTTGTTTATGACCTCGGCTGCTCCACCGGTACCACTATGATTGGTATGAATACAATGGTGGATCAGAACATACGGTTTATCGGTATTGACGATTCGCAGGAGATGCTGGATAAATGCAAGTCAAAGCTGATGGAGCTTGGTTTTTCCCGTCCCTATGAATTGCAATGCGCCGATTTGGGACAAGGTGTAAAAGTCGAAAATGCTTCTGTGGTTGTATTGTGTCTTACCCTTCAGTTTGTTCGGCCTATTTACCGGGAACAAGTGCTAAAAAATATTTATGATGGATTAAATTCCGGTGGTGTTTTGATACTGGTAGAAAAGATTCTGGCAGAAGAAAGCAATTTCAACCGTGACTTTATTGAATACTATTATAATTATAAACGCCGCAATAATTACAGCGAAATGGAAATTTCGCAGAAAAGAGAGGCGTTGGAAAATGTGCTGGTACCTTACAAGCTTAGTGAAAACATTACGCTGCTCCGGGACAAAGGCTTTGCTCATTGCGAAGTATTTTTTAAATGGTATAATTTCGCCGGCATCATTGCTGTAAAAAAATAGGTAATGGTTAGTATCGGCAATTTCTTTTTCAAGTATCGCAACTGGATTTTCATTCTCTTTTACGGAGCATTATTTATTCCATCATGGCCGTTGTTTTCTCCAAAGCAGTTTGGTCCCGATAGCTATCGGGATTATTATATATGGCCAATCAGCATTGGTTTATTCATCACCTGTCTTGGGCAGTTGATTCGTGGGCTGACAATCGGCCTTGCTTATATTGTTCGTGGTGGCAAAGAAGGCAAGCCTTATGCAGAAGGATTGGTGACCGAAGGAATTTTTAATCACTGCCGCAATCCATTGTATGCAGGAAATATTTTGATGCTGCTTGGTGTCGGTATCCTTGCTAATTCGTTAGTGTATGTGGCAATTGTTATTCCGGTATTTTTATTCATTTACCAGGCAATAGTTTTAGCAGAAGAAAATTTTTTACGGGGAAAATTTGGCCCTGGCTTTGATGAATACTGCAAAAAAGTAAACCGATGGTTTCCTAGCCTGAAAGGCATCGGCAAAACTTTTGGCAGTATGGCGTTCAACTGGAAACGCTGGATTCTGAAAGAGCATACTACACAATTTATCTGGCTGATTGGTATTACGCTGCTGCTTTTATTAAATTATCCGGTATTAACGGGACATGATGAAAAGCTCCGCAATATTCTGATTGGGGTTATTCTTGGAACACTACTCCTTATTTATATCCTGATCCGATACTTGAAAAAAACGGGGAAATTCAAAGAATGAGCCATCAATTACATGGATTACCACAGATTCAATAAAAAAAAAGCTGCTGACGCAGCTTTAATAATTTGTGTTAATCCGTGTAATCTGTGGCCAAAAACTCCTTTAGCGGCTGTTTCCCGCCTTCGTAAACATTACCCGGAAAATCTTGTTATTTTTGTTCATCCACCGAAGCTTTAGCGTAGGCGGGCAACTAAATTTGTGAGCTATGATTAAAACAGGCAACCCCATTATCAGCATTTATACGGAAATGACTCCTAACCCGGAGACCATGAAGTTTGTGGCTAACAAGCTGTTATACCCTGGTAAGAGTATTGATTTTCCCGATGCGGAGAGTGCAAAGCCATCGCCTTTGGCAACAGAGTTGTTTGGTTTTCCTTTCATCAAAGCCGTATTTATTGCCAGCAATTTTGTAACCCTGACCAAGGTTACTGATATTGATTGGAATGATGCTATCCCTTCCGTTCGCCAGTTTTTAAAAGAATACCTGGAAGAAGGTAAGGCTGTTATTAATGAAGAAGAGTTAGCAGCAGTAAAACAAACAAGCAGCAATGAAGTAAGTGCCGATGATGATGATGTGGTAAAAAGAATTAAAGAGTTGTTAGATAATTATGTTCGTCCTGCAGTTGAAATGGACGGCGGTGCAATTCAATTTAAAAGCTATGAAGCAGGTACGGTGAACCTCGCCATGCAGGGAAGTTGCAGCGGTTGCCCTTCATCCATGATAACTTTAAAAGCAGGTATTGAAGGTATGATGAAGCGGATGATACCGGAAGTGAAGGAAGTGGTGGCTGAAGCGGACTAAGAAGAACAACGATTAGCAATATTTAAATAGATTATTAGAAAAAGGTAGCAGTTGCTGCCTTTTTTATTTTTCAGCTGTTCTGTTTTGAGAAAAACATTTATTGAACATGAAATATTCGTTTGTAAATTTCCTTTTGTACATTGTTATTTTTCTTCGTAAGGTCTTTATCAAATAAACGGTTCAGGTTATTCCCTGCCAGCTCTTCCAGCTTCGATTCGATTTCAATTGAATAATCACCGGAGCTCTATGAATTAGTCGGCGTAAAATTTAACATTGTTTCTTGAGCTTCTGATTCAATAACACTGTTTACAATAGTACCGGTATTATCAACGACACGAATTGCATTTTTTAGCAACAAATAATCAAGCGGTTCGTGTAATTCTATTTTTAATGGTTGTTTGCTTCCTGCTGACTCATTTTCCAATTCACTTTCCTTTGTTCAAGGTAATCCATCACAAAATCAAAGCATTTCTTGTCTTTTGCTACCAGTTCGGGTGGAAAAACACCTTTCTCATTAAACAATCCTTTTGTGATGAGGTTTACAGCGGCAGTACAGGTATAGCCAGTTGTTCTGGCCATTGAAGATGTTTTTGTCTCCTTGTCGTAGCGGTCGAGTAAATTATATTCAACCGTTTTGCCCTCGCCTTTTACTATTACTTTCATTACAGTGAACTCTTCTTCTTCAGGCTCAAGCTTCCATTCATTTACCAGTAGCTTCGATGTAAAATCTAACGGAGAAATATCAACTTCTTTAATTCGCAATGCCGTTGTATCAAAAAAACCAGCTTCCTGCAACGCAATGATCAGGTCAACATGGCCGGGATAACGTAATGTCTTTTCCTTCATATCCGGAATATGTCCCATTGTATAAATTAATGAACGAAGTCCGTCAGTGTTAAATGCTTCGAGTTCTCCAACTTCATCAAAACGCATCAACTCTCTTTCGCTTAATGCTGGCTTGGTAACGATGGTTCCGTTCTCCATCAATCTTGAAGGACGGATATATTCCTGTATCACATCCACCGGGGAAAAAGGTGCTTTGTAATAAAAAGGCGGTTTGGGATTTTGAGGCAGGCCGCCCACATAACATTCGAATGAATCAATCTTCATTTCTTCATTGTAGCGGCCAATAATAAAATTGCTGACACCGGGAGCTACGCCGCAATCAGTAATTGCAGTCACTCCTTTTTCTTTCGCCAATTTATCCAATTGCAAAACATCTTCAGGAAAGAAAGAAATGTCCACTACATTTTTACCGGCGTTAATAACTGCTTCAAGAGTTTTATAGCCAATAAAGCCGGGCACAGCCGTTACAATAATGTCAAAAGGTGAAAACCAGTTTTCGTATTCGGCAAATTGAGAAAGATCGGCAGCAACTGTTTGAATTGATTTGTTCCTGCTTTTTAGTTCGTCAAGATTAACAGCGTTAAGGTCAAAAGAAGTGACTGAATAATCTTTAGCAAGGTCTAAAGCAATGGCACGGCCTACCATTCCGGCACCTAATACAGCAATCGTCATGTGAGATAATTAAGAAGCAAATTTACGGGAGCGGCCACGAATTACACTAATGAATACAAATAATACAAGCCACAGAGTAGATGGATTAACACAGATTAATACATGTACGCCACGAAATCACACCAATTTACAACAAAGTAAAACTGTATTCATTCGTGTAGTTTTGTGTAATTTCGTGGCTCAAAAAATGTGTTAGCAGTTTTTCATCTGTGTTAATCCATGTAATCTGTGGCTAACTCTTTCTTCTTCCCTGCAATATTTTGTAAAATGACCGGCTGCGGATTTCATCTATCGTTAACCCGGTTGCCATAGCTTCTTCTTCACTGATGGCTCCACAGTTCATCGCTTTCAAAAAGAAGTTGAGTAATCCCTGTCCCGTTGCTGCGTCATCAAAAATATCTCCGGTTAGTGTGGAGATAGCAGCTCTGTCAACAAATGTTTTCAACCGGTGAGTGGCGTCAGTAATGCTGCTTAAAAAGAAATTATACGTAGCTGCATAACGCATGGGCAGTTGTGCAGGGTTTAAATCCCAGCCCTGGTAAAACCCATTGATGAGTGAATGCATGGAATGATTGTATCCAATTCGCCAGGCATTCTGTACCGATTGCCGGTTTTCTTTTAATTGTTTTGAAGTTTGTTTTTCCCCGCGTTGAAGGCAAACGGGCATTACATAGTTGGCGCGGTCTGATAAAAATATTCCGGTGCCACCTAATGCTACTTTGGTCATGTGATGGGCAAAGTCGCAAACAGGGTGAGCCATTGTCTGATATTTGGCGGTGATACCGCAGGAAGCTGTATAATCATACGTACCAAAATGAGCCGCAATCAATCTTCTTTCGCCGGCTCTTATAATTTTCATTAATGGATTTCTTCCTTCATCATCCATAATAATTTGGGTGGCTTCCACCATTGTTTCCATCTTTAAGGTGCCGGGAGTCAAATTATTTTTCTTCTCAATGATCTCGAATAAACGAACCATTGTGGTAACCTGTTCTGGTATGGTTACTTTTGGAAGCATCACAATGAAATTGCCTGGAAGCTTCCCTCCTGTTTTTTCCAATAACGTAGTTAAGAAAATATCCATAGTTCTGACACCACGGCTTTTTAAATCTTCGGTGAAAGGCTTTATTCTTATTCCAATGAAAGGAGAAATTGTTTTTTCATTCATTCCTATTGCCAGTTCGTTAGCCGCATTGACGGCTGTTGCATCCTCCTCCTCGTCGGGGCGATTACCAAAGCCGTCTTCAAAGTCAATGCGAAAGTCTTCTACTGCTTCTGTTTGCAATTTTTGTACGATCTTATTATATACAGTATAAGAAAGCCAGGCCGGGTGTTGCCTTCTTTCTGTTTCTTCCATTTTATTTAATTTTTTAATCAGTTTGTCTGCCTTCTTTTCATCATCGGGTAGTTTGTCACAACCTTCAAATTTTAATACGTTGGCTAATGTGATGAAATCAGGCGAATAGGTTTGTAAACTTTTCAATGCTATCTCACCCATCTTAATACAGGTATCTGATTTGAAAAGATTAGCTCCGCCATAGACCGTATGCACGGCCTGCCTGTCTGGTTTATCTCCCGGATAGGTTTGTTGAAATTTAAGATTAGCTGTTTGTAAAGAATTAAGCAGTATTTCTGTTTCGATGTCTGCAATGCTGAAATTCATAGAAATAAGTTTTTTAGGAACACAAAGAACACTAAGAAGTGCTTTGATTTATTTTTGAATCAAACCCATTTAATACTATTTTAATACCATTTTTTAACAGTACGGTTTTAAAGTTTAGTATAAGGCCATGTCTTAAATTTAAAAATCGCAGATAAGTTAAAATCTGAGCTATATGAATATCCGCAATTGCTTCAATATTCTTTGTCTCAACAATAACCTTCTTTTCTACAAGAATATCTACTTTATAGCCACACTCCATCCTTATTTCTTCAAAAATTACCGGAAAAGGCTTTTCTGTTTCTACATTTAACCCTCTTTGTCTAAGACGATGGGCCAGGCAAGTTTGGTAAACACTTTCTAACATTCCGGGCCCGATAGTTTTGTGAATATAAAAAGCTTCGTCCAGAATTATTTTAATTATCTCTTCTTCATTTATCCGTTATTTAATTTTCATTGTGTCCTTTGTGTTGCGTTGTGTCCTTTGTGTTCCTTTTAAGATCCCCTGTAAGTAGAATATCCAAACGGATTCAACAACAGTGGAACATGATAATGCTCATTGCCTGTTATCGTAAAAGTTATTTCAACAAAAGGATAAAAAGTTACCAGGGCTTGTTTCTCGAAGTATTCCTTTGTTTCAAATTTTAACCGGTAAACGCCTGGCTCCAATATCGTTTCTTCTGCCAGAAAGCCGGCAATACGTCCATCGGTATCGGTAGTTCCGATAGCAATCTGCCTCCAGCCAACCGTTACGGGGTCTTCTGGTTGTTGCAGAAATAAAAAAATTGTAATTCCTTCGGCAGGCTTGCCTTTCGAAGTATCAAGAACATGTGTAGTAAGCTGACTCATTCCAATAATTTTTCAAGCCGGAGTTTAGTAATCATATTTTGTTCGTCTGCAGCAATCTGCATTTCTTCGTTGGGGCTATTGCTTAGTCTTGATTTTAACAAGCCCAGCATTTCTTCTGCTGATTTTCCGGTAGCACAAACGATGAAGATATAGCCGAACTTCTCATGATACAAGCGGTTGCCTTCGGACAATGCCTGGATTGTTTCTTTAGCAGCAATGTTTACGCCACTTTGTTCTCCGGATGCCCATGCGGCTGTGGAAGCAAATTTTTTAGTAAGTGATTCTACATCTCCAATTTTCGGATGATGAGTAAATGCTTCTTTCCAGTCCTCCTTGTTACATGCATACCACATTTCTTCTGCATCTTCCAGTAATTCAACCAGGTCATCTGCCGGAAAATATGCCATCATCATTTTTACCCATGTGGAGGAACCACAACATTTCAGCAACTCTTCTTTGAGTTGTGGCTGACTTAATGTATTTAGTTCGTGTAATGTCATACCTTCCCATCCCGCATAAGGCGGGACCACCTGATCACAGCCATAGCTTTTTTAGTATTCGCCATTAGGTTTAAAATATTTTTCTTCAATTAGAAATAATTAACCCAAGCCTCTTCTCCACAGCAGAGGTCGTTGGTTATTTTATCTTTCCCCACAGTCTCATCCTGCTTACTCCGCCATCCGGAAATATACTTAGCCTCACATGAGAAAACGGACCCTTATTAATATTTGCTTCTTCAAAAAAATGCTCCTTGTCTGCACTTAGTTTTGATTGTGGTAATAAGGTTACCC
>JAJAZO010000225.1 GCA_026785745.1 Chitinophagaceae bacterium
AATCGCTCCGTAATATTGAACTCGTAAAAAGCCTGGGGCTTACCAAACAGGAAGTATCCAGGTTAAATAAGAACACCTTTAAAATTCTTGGTCTTGAATTAACCCAAGTAAAACGCATCCGCAGTATCAGCTTTGTACAGGGAACATTTGTGAATACACTCCGTCAGCTAATTCTTTTTCTTTTAATGCTATTTATTTACCAGGGAAAAATGGATGCGGGTCAAATTGTAACCATGCAAATTTTTTCCTTTTTTGTTTTTGGACCGTTGCAGGAAATCGGTAATATCATTCTTACTTACCGGGAAGCACAGGCATCATTAGAAAATTTTGACAACCTGATGAAAAAAGCACCGGAACCCCAGCCTGCTAATCCAAAACATCTTGGGCAAATTCAAACACTGGAATTCGATCAAGTTGCCTTTAAACATCACACTGCTTCACATAAAGCTATTAACGATATTAGTTTTAAAGTAAAGACTGGTGAAACAATTGCTTTTGTAGGACCATCGGGTTCAGGCAAAACAACTTTAATGAAACTGCTCGTAGGCCTTTACCGTCCACAGGAGGGAAAGATATTATACAATGGAATTGATGAAAACAATATTGACTTTGAAGATCTGCGGAATCAGATTGGTTTTGTTACACAGGATACACAGCTTTTCTCAGGTACTATTAAAGAGAATCTGCTCTTTGTAAATCCTTCTGCCAGCGATGAAGATCTTCTTGATGTATTGAACAAAGCCTCTTGTCAACAAATGCTGTATAGAGCAGAAAAAGGACTTGAAACCATGATTGGTGAAGGTGGTTTAAAGTTAAGCGGTGGAGAAAAACAACGTTTATCTATTGCCCGGGCATTACTTCGTAAACCGAAGCTACTGTTGTTTGATGAAGCTACTTCTTCATTGGACTCTTTGACGGAAGAAGAAATAACTGATACCATCAGGAATATTTCCCGGCAGGGCGAACAGGTTACTATCCTGATTGCTCACCGTCTTTCTACTATTATGCATGCCGACAGAATTTATGTACTTGAAAAAGGTGATGTGGTAGAAACCGGTAATCATGAAAATCTGCTGGCAGAAAAAGGGTTGTACTACGCTATGTGGCGGCAACAAATAGGTGAAAGAAAAAATAAAATCAGTATTGCTTAAAATATGGGATTATTATCATTCTTTGGATCGCACAATGGCAAAATAAAAAATGCCTTACGAAACGGGGCCATCATTATTGATGTGAGAACGGGTACCGAATACGACCGGGGCCATGTGCCAGATGCTTTCAATATCCCGGTTGACAGGATTAGAGCAAGTGCAGACAGGTTAAAAGCAACCAATAAGCCCGTTATTGTTTGTTGCAACTCTGGCGACCGTAGCAGTACGGCTATACAACACCTGAAAGCAAAAGGAGTAAAGAAAGTCTATAATGGCGGAGACTGGGAGAATTTATTAAAGATTATACAAAGCCTTTAAATCAGGGATTGATTTTCACTTTTACAGATTTTATAGCTGTGTTGGAACCATGGTCTTCAAATGTGACCGTCACCGTAAAATCTGTTGCGGCTGAAACGGAAGCCGTATGATTGATATTGAAGTTATAGAGCAGCAGTCCATGAATTTCGTAAGGTTGATTTACCAATACAACTCCATTTGCATCATTAACCACACGGATAGTACCACGGTATAATCCGAAGTCATCGGTTATCCTGCCTGTAATATTGATAACACTGCCATTTGAAAATACCTGGTTGAGTGTCGGCGTAAAAATGCTTATCTCCGGCGCAGTCACATCATTTGGCGTTACTACATGCGGGCCACCACCACTATCATCGGTTCCATCACCAACCTTTGAGCAGGTACTAAAGATTATTACAAAAGCGAAGAAAAAAATATTTCGGAACGTCGTTATCATCAATGTAAATCTAAGGTTCTTTTTTCTCTTTTCCACCCCACAGATCGCTGAAAAAATTGGTTTTTTCCAACTCTTCCATATCACTTAGCTCCCATTCAAGAGCCTTGGTGCTTTGAGAAATTTCCAGCAAGGAAATTACCAGCGAAGCCAACAGGCTTAACAGACTGGCAGCAAAAACATAACTGGTAAATCCATTCCATTGTTTGTACACACTGTACATGGTTACCACGCAGCATAAAAAACTAAACACACCCAACGTCTGCATCTGCCGGACCATATTAATGCGTACCCGCAGGATTTTAATTTGATTCAACAGGTGTGTTTTCTTCTCCCCTTTCATATACTCGTCATGCAATTTCCGGATAAGGCTTGCCAGAGCAAGGTAACGGTTCGTATAAGCCAACAGTAATAGACTGATGGCCGGAAATAATAACGCAGGTGTGTTAAAAGTAATTTCCATCCTGCAATTTACTCAATAAAAAGAAAGAGGCTACCCTAATGATATTTCCAGCAGCAATACTTATTTTTTCCCAAAATTCAACGGCACATTCAGCTTGACAGAAATGTTGCGGCCTGTATTAAACACACCGTTTCTTCCAGTCAGCATATTTTTGGCTGCATACTTTAACCTGCTCAAATGGTTTTGATAAGCGATGTCGCTGATATTATTTATCGCCAGGTTAATGCTGAAGGCCACTTTCTTCTTGTTATTCAAAACGTCAGCACCAAATCCAGCGTTTAATAATGTGTAACCAGAAGTAGCCGTTTCAGTATCGTAACCTGTAAAAGCATTTTTTTGAGCAAATGTTTTATCAGCTTCCAGTTTTATATACAGGTTACGAAATGCCTTACCCGCCTTTTTAAAATCACCTCTTAATTCACTCACTAATCTTGCAGCAGGAATCAGGGGCAAATTATCACTGCCATCAACAGCATCATCAAACCGGCCCCGGACAAAAGAAATGGTGTTCTCAAAATGCAACCAATCCAATGGATGCGGATGAATATCAACCGATCCTTCTATACCAGCCAATGCTGCATTGTGCTGGTCAAATTGAAAAGCAGGAATATTATCACCGTTTACATTCACCAATGAATCGCCGCCCAAAACTGATTCTAATTTTCTGTAAAAGATAAAATCATTCATCCGGTTGTAGAAAGCACTCAGTCCAATGCTGAAATGTTCGTTGTCAATGTCTATACCCCCATCTAATTGCAGGCTTGTTTCAGATTTCAGGTTTTGCTCGCCATACTCATAGCGGTTGGTTCCTTCATGTGCACCGTTACTGGCTAACTCGGCCAATGATGGTGCCCGGAAACCCCTTGCAATATTGGCTTTCAATGTTACTGCATCAGTTGGTTCAAAACTAACACCCACACTTCCGGAAAAATTAGAAAATGAACGGGTGAATGCAGGAAATTTAATATCAACTCCATCATTCAATTCTTTTGAGTTAACAGAACGGTTATCAACCCTTACTCCGCCGCTCAATGTTGCTTTCTTAAATAGCCGCTGTAAATAAACAAACCCGCCAATATCGAAAATGCTGTATGCTGGAATTAAAGCCTCTTCTCCTTTGTTCTCATTATTTTGCTTCATTCCATTTACACCTATCGTAGTATGCCATTCTTTCATTGCCGGCAGTTGCCATTGCAGGTTGTAGTTGATTGTTTTCAGGTCAAAGAATAATTCCTTTTCCGCAGGGTCTTCAGGGTTTCCAAATTCCTGGCGCAGGTTATTCTGATACCCAAGATTGATTTTTAACCGGCTTTTCTTAATAGCAAAATTGTTATCAAGAATAAGCCTGTTATGCTGCACCCGTTGTTGGGGCACAAACAAATCTCTCGTATCT
>JAJAZO010000226.1 GCA_026785745.1 Chitinophagaceae bacterium
CTTCTCCACCAGCCTGTGTGAAATCCATTTCTCCAAACGATGATGTGCAGGAACAAGCAGTGCAGCTATACAAACCATTACCAATAACATGATCAATGGCGAATCATTAGTAGCATGGGAGAGATAAGGGTGAATAAACAGGTTGATGAACTCAAACACCAGGAGCAAAGCAACTACTCCAAAAAATCTGATAAGTTTTTGATTAGCAACAATTGAATGACTTAGCAAAAGAAAAAGAATTACAAATGTTATTAATCCCAATGCAATGGCGGCATATTGAAGATTATTGTTTCGCTTTTTCTTATCCTTCAACTCTGCTGCTGCAATGTCCGCCTGCCTTAGTTTTTCATCGAAGACAAGTGTTTGGAATTGCCTGCTTTTTTGTTGACTGAATAATGAATCGTTGGCAGCTTTGGTAATATCCTGATAAAAATAGGCACTATCCTGAATCCGCATATTCCTATAATAGGAGGACAAGAATCTTCCGGCATCCCTGACTTGATGGATTAATCCTATTCTTTGCGCAATTTGTAAAGACAGTTTTGCATAATAAAGAGCCGAATCATTCTGTATATTTTTTTCAAACACTTTGGCCATGCCCAGATAAGTTTTACTTAACCCCCTGTCATGCTCTGCTTTCTTCAGATAAGTAATACTAAAACGGTAAAATTCAATTGCAAGTGCATTTTGTCCGGTTTCAAAATAAATGTCACCTAAGTCAGATTGTGAACCACCAATTACCCTGGAATAATTGATCCCAAAAGCTACATCGTATGCCAGTAACTGATAAATTCTTGCAGAATCATAAATTTTTAAATGGTAATAACTTTTTCCGATGTTTGTGAGGACAATCGAAATGGATGCTTTATTATTAATTTTTTCAGCTAGCTCTTTAGATTTTAAAAAATATTCTAAAGCCAGCCGGTAGTCTCCCTGTAAATTATAGATTGCTCCGATATTTACATAGTTTCGCTGGATGCCATCAGTATTATTTATCTTTTCATTGAGTTTCAGCGCCTGCAAATAAATTTCCATTGCTTTCGGATAATTGTTTCCAAAAGCCCGGTATGCATTACCAACTCTATTCAAACTTATTGCTTCTCCTTTTACAAAGCCGATTTTGCTGGCAAGCGATAAGGCCTCCAAAGCCAGTACCATAGTGGTATCTGGTTTTGATTCCAAATATTCAAAACTCAGTTCTGCCAGGCGTATCACACGGCCAGTGTCTGTTTTTTCATTTAGCAATAATAGTTTCAGGCTGTCTTTTGCTCTGTTTTGAGCATTTATACTGCTTATGCAGATGCACATTAGCAGGAATGAAAATATTCTTTTCATTGCGAAGGTGTGTGGTTTGGTTAGAGAAGATAGGGCCAGGGGATGGTCGGGGATTGCTACAGCTTCTTAACTCGAATATAACTCGTTTCTAAAAGAAACCTAAGTTAATCGGAAAGGTTATGAAAGTTTTAGCATTGACAGGAAATGGAAAAACAAAAAATGCGAAGCACGGCTTCGCATTTCATAAATAATAAGAGGTATCCAATTTAAAGAATCAATGTGCCTTCTCTATACCCATTTGTTTTCTGAATTACCTTTACCATTACTTTTTTGCGGGCGGCAAATGCCTGTTCCAGTTTTGTTTTTATATCATCATACACTGCCACCGGATAGTAGATATTTAATATGCCATCATTATAAGTAGCGGCTTGCTGCATATTGTCATTCGGGGAATAAAAAATCAATTGATAATTGCTGTTGCCTGTTTTGTTTGCCGGGGTCAATGCTACTACGATTTGTAGTGAATGCTTATAGCTTTCAGCAGTTCCATCCGAAGTATTGGATGCGGTGAAAGTTGTTCCGCCAATGCCCTGAATTTCAAACTGGTCAGTTTTATCGTTGGTAGGGTTATTATAAACCTTAAATACTCTTTGGATATTAGGTTTAATCCTGGAATTGATAACATCACTTTCCTGGCCTGAAGCACTTACCGTGCCAGCTAAAGCAATACATAAGGTGTAAAAAAAATGCTTCTTCATAATTTTTTTGTTTATTAAATATAGTTGTGATTGAATCAATTTCAAGCAGGTAAAAGTAAGCAAAAAGGAGCAACAGAATTTCAGGATTATATCACTTTTCCTTTCCATTTTCCACTTCGCATATACCAATAGGACAAGCTGAAAATGCTGAGCCAGTAAAGCCATTCACTCATCCAGCCATAGGTAATGGAAAGTTTATATTCCTCCAGCACAACATATACATAAATACAGTAGAGAACCAGCGTAATAAGTTCAATGAGAAAAGTAAAACGACTGTTGCCTGTGCCTGTAATGGCATTCATCCACACTACAGAAAAAGACATCAATACCATAGCAAAGGTAACCACCCTTACCACGGGCAGGGCAGTAAGAGTAAAAGCTTCATCCTGGCCAAACACCGAAAGAAACAGAACCGGAAAAATATTGATTAAAGAAGCTAAAATAATAGCAAGGCCGGTGCTCATTTTTACAATTTTCCAAATAAGAGCAGGTACCAATTCTTTTTTACCCTGTCCAATAATATTGCTGACCATAGCTGAACTGGTGGCAGCAAAAGCCCAGGAAAAGCAGCCGGCTAACCCGAAGATATTACGCATCACATTGGAAATAGCTAAGTCCTTTTGCCCATGATGTTCGATAAGGATATAAAAGAATTCCCAACTAATAATACTGATGGCCAATTGAAAAATCAGTGGCATTGATATTGATAAAATCTGTTTTACATATTCACCATTCCATTGTAAATGACTGAATACCGCAAATTTTTTACTGATACCTTTATAATGAATGACTACAAAAATGACGAACATACCGATGAACTCCGCAATGATAGATGCAACGGCTGCTCCGTTTAGCCCCATTTCGGGGAAACCAAAGTGTCCGAAAATAAAGAGGTAATCAAAGGCAATGTTGGCGATAGTTTCTGCCAGTGCGCCTGATATAAGATAGCGGCTGTTATTGGTGCCTACCAATAAGGCATTTCGCATTTGATAGATATACAAAAATGGTAAGCCCCATATCCGGATTTTCAAAAACTGTATGGCATCATCAGCCGTTTCAGGATTATGCAGCACATTTTTTAAAATGACAGGTGCCACAAACCAGGTTAGTAGTATACCAACAGCAGCAATTATCATTGAAATAAAAACACCTTGTCCGAATATTTTCCCAATTTCCTCCGGTCTGTTTTCTCCGGCACGGCGGGCAATCAGTGTTTGCAGACCATTATTCAGGCCAAAACCGATCATGGCGAAAATGAGATAATAAACACCGGTAATACTTGCAGTGGCCAATGCTTGCTGACTGTAATGACCAAGAAAAATATTATTGGTTATAAAATTGAACTGGGGTACTAAAATAGCAAGGCTGATCGGCAACGCAATCTTCAGGATTTGCCGGTAGCTGATTTGAACTTGTAAATTATCAGGTGGTGTTGCTATTGCCATAAAAGTTGGCAAACCTACGAAAAGCATTCTCTGAAACCTTGCTCCATTGAGAACTGTTTCTATAATTCTCTGATTTGAAAGTAAATATATATTTGGAGGAAATAATGAACAAGCAAGGGCTGTGTGTAGTTCCTATCTTTTAGGAGAGGTTAGGTGAGGCTTTTTGTCTATTATTGCACCACTTGAAATCAAAAAATTGAAACAATTATTCCATATAAAGAATAATAACACTAGTAACGGCCCGCTGGTGTTGTCGGTAAGGCTGGGAGAAAAGCATGGAAGTTTTGCCATTACTGATAAATCAGGCAATGAGCTGTACCAATTGTTTTATTGCACCACCGATGAGTGGAATGAAAAGGAGCTGACCAATTTTTTAACTTCTTATCCCGCATTAAATAATTCATTTTACCAGGTGCAGGTGGCGTATGATTTTCCGCATAGTATTTTGCATTCATCCAAAGAATACAAACAGGAGGATGCCGGGCTTTTATTAAGCAGCCTTGGCTTTAATAGTGGCAACGCAAATGTTATTACTGAACCTATTGCTGAATGGCAACTTAATAATATGTATGCTGTGCCAAAGGAAATTCAGGAATGGGTAAACAGTATATTTCCTGTTTCAAAATTCCGGCACCAGTATTCACTTGAAATGAAAAATATAAATTCAGTTAGTGCAGGCGGCAGTATGCTTGTTGATTTCCGAAAAGATGATTTTACTATGCTGGTGACTAAAGGCAGTGAATTTTTGTTTGCTCAAACATTTGACTACTCAACACCTGCTGATGTACTTTATTATTTGCTTAAAACCTGTCAACAATTTTCTTTATCGCAACAGGAACTGCAATTGCAACTTTCCGGGTTAGTAGATAAGCAATCTTCTTTGTACAATGAGTTACACCAGTATTTTATTACTATTGTATTCAGGGAGGCCAATTGGAATGTGAGTAACGAATACCCGGCACACTTTTTTACTTCACTTAATGATCTGGCAAAATGCGCATCATAGGAGGAGAACATGGCGGCAGAAAATTTAACCCGCCTAACAATATGCCCTATACAAGACCCACTACGGATATTGCCAAAGAAGGTCTGTTCAATGTGCTGCAGCATAATCTTGATTTTGAGGAATTGAAAACCCTTGACCTGTTTGGTGGCACTGGCAGCATCAGTTATGAACTGGCATCAAGAGGGGTGACTGACCTGACAATTGTAGAGAAAGATAATGCTATGTATGAGTTTATCAAAAAAACATCAGTCGCCTTGCGAATAGAAAACCTGAAAGCAGTGAAAATGGATGTTTTTAAATTTATCAGCCAGTGTACAGAGAAATTTGATTTTATATTCGCCGGCCCTCCTTATGCACTCACTGCTATTGATGATTTGCCAAAACAAATATTCGAAAAGCGACTTTTGAATAAAGACGGCTGGTTTGTGCTCGAACATACACCAAGAAATGATTATAAAACATTTCCGTTTTACAAATCAGAAAGGAATTATGGTACTACTATTTTTTCCACTTTTATCGAAAGCAGGGAACTATGACCAAGAACGAGTTAAGAAAAATATACCAGCGTAAAAGGAATGCA
>JAJAZO010000227.1 GCA_026785745.1 Chitinophagaceae bacterium
AGAGGTTCACGTACGGTTCTTTGAGGAGCATGGGGCGAAAATCCCCTTGCTTACTCGACTGGTAGCAGTACATTTATTTTGTTGAAAGCTTAATTTTTCGTCGGTCTTCAAAATATTTTTTTATTTCTTCAAACGTCATGTCTTTTATATCATTGCTAATTCTATCTCTTACTTCACGCATAAACTTCACAGCTTTAAAATCTTTAATTATGTTTTGTTTATTCTTCATTTGTAATAATTTCTTTTGGTGAACGAATATCAATTTGAGAATATCCTAATTTTAAATTAACAGCATTATATCCACGAATTCTGAAAATATTGACAATATGTTTAAAGTTCCAACTTACTAAAATGTCAGCTTTATTAATTGTTGCTAAAGCAATATGAAAACAATCATCTCGGCTTGTTTTGCCCACTACTCCTTCTGAAATATATGTGTCAGCAAGTTTAACAGCTTCTTCGGTCAGGTCAACCCTCTTAATAAGCAAATCTGGAATACTTTCTAACAAATGTCTTACTTGTTCAGGTGCATTCAAAAGTTCATCCTCAGTGACAGAGGAATACATAATATCATATTTTTAACCTTCTATACTGTCAAAGAGTATACTCGTTTCCTTTTCAAATTCTATATCAAAGTATCCTCCAATTACAGAGGTATCGACATATAAAGTAAGTCTCTTGTCTTGCATGGAGCAAATTTACAAAAAAGTTCTTTCTTGTCGAAGTTTTAAAGAAGTAGAGAGTTCAAACTCGTATTTCCTCTTAGTTATCGTGTTATTCCTAACGGGGGGGATATTGCAAAAGACAATGATGTGGCCCAGTATCCCACCCATGTTATACTTGATAAGGAAGGAAAAATTGTTTTTAATACCGTTAGTTATAATGCGGTAACGGCTTACTGGCTAAGAAAGACAATAGAAGAAACTAAAAAGAGGCAATAGAACAGGTTGCCAACCTCTCAAGGTTGGCAACCCCTGTGTTTAATTACCGTCTTTTCTGAATAATTTTTTAAAATAGAAATGATAAACACTGGAAGACCCTTCCGCCATCGGGAATGCATTCACCAGCATCCATCCCTGCGAGCCGAGATAGTTCATGGCATCAGTAACAGAATTGAATTTTTTCAGTTTGCCCGTTTCCTCATCTTTCAGCCGGGTATCACCGCCAAATAATTTTCTTTCTTCGCCGAAGTCAATATCAATGGTAACCTTGTTGGATAAAAGCCTGCCAGTGGCTAACATCTTGCAATACTGCTCTACCTTAGTGGTGTCTTGTGCAAAAGTTGTTATTGAAATAAATAATAACGCAGCAATAAAAAGCTTTTTCATGTTTAGTTGTTTTGGTTAAAAAAGAAAGAATTAGTTGCTAATGGAAACGAAGGCTAAAATATAGTTCTTGTTTCATAAGTGATTACTGAAAATAAGAAATATATCCCTGTTTAGGTCAATACAAAGGGCCAGTACTATCTTTTCTCCAACACAAAATCAGTTCTTTGTAATGATAACTTGTTTAAATTCGCATAATCAAAATTTCAATATGGAACGTAAGCAGGAAGTTTTACAGGATGTAGTCATCAAGTTTGCCGGCGATAGTGGGGATGGTATGCAGATGACCGGAAGCCAGTTCACCAATAATACAGCGTTGTTAGGAATTGATTTGGCCACTTTCCCGGATTTTCCGGCGGAGATAAGGGCTCCAATAGGAACCTTACCCGGAGTGAGTGGTTACCAGTTGCGGTTTTCAAGCGACAGGGTGTACACTCCAGGTGATGCCTGCGATGTGCTGGTAGCTATGAATGCAGCCGCACTAAAAACAAACCTTACGGCTATAAAGAAAGGTGGAAAAATCATTGTGAACACAGACGGTTTTGATTCAAGAAACCTGCGATTGGCAAATTATCCCGAAGGAGTAAATCCATTGGAGAACGACAGCCTGGCTAATTACGAAGTGATAAAGATGGATGTGACGAAAATGACAAGAGAGGCATTGAAGGACATTACCATGGGAATGAAAGAGAAAGACCGGGCCAAAAATATGTTTGTGCTTGGTTTTTTATACTGGATGTATGGCCGGGAAATGAATAACACCGCTGACTTCCTCAAAGAAAAATTTGGTAAAAAGCCGGAGATATTTGAGAGCAACGTAAAAGCCATGCAGGCTGGCTATAATTATGGCGATACCACTGAAACGTTTACTACTACTTACAAAGTAGAGAAAGCAAAGATGGAACCAGGTAGTTATCGTTCCATTATGGGCAACCAGGCTGTTACGTATGGCCTTATTGCTGCTTCGCAAAAAAGTGGATTGCCGATTTTCCTCGGTTCATATCCCATCACACCAGCATCAGATATTTTACATGATTTAGCAAAGTATAAAAACTTTGGTGTCCGCACCTTCCAGGCAGAGGATGAGATTGCTGCTATTACTTCAGCAATTGGTGCAGCGTATGGTGGGGCATTGGGTGTAACTACTACATCGGGTCCGGGTATGGCATTGAAAGGGGAGGCAATGGGATTGGCGGTGATGCTGGAAATCCCCTTAATTATTATTGATATACAAAGAGGCGGCCCATCTACCGGATTGCCTACTAAAACGGAGCAAAGCGATTTGCTACAGTCATATTATGGAAGAAATGGTGAATGCCCGATGCCGGTTATTTCTGCCTCTACACCCGGAGATTGTTTTGATGCCATCTATGAAGCGGTAAGGATTTCTGTGCAGCACATGACACCGGTCATTTTTTTAAGTGATGGCTATATTGCCAATGGTGCAGAGCCGTGGAAGGTTCCAAAAGCGGATGACCTGCAGCCCATCACCATAAAGTTTAAAACAGATCTTGGCGACCATGAAGATGTATTTCAACCTTATTCAAGAGATGAAAAATTAGCAAGGCCTTGGGCTATTCCCGGCACAGCAGGATTGGAACATCGTATAGGTGGGCTTGAAAAGCAGAATGTAACTGGTAACATTAGTTATGAACCGGAGAACCACCAGCTGATGGTGAAAATAAGACAGGAGAAAGTTGATAAAATTGCAGAGTATATTCCTTTACAAAAATTAGACAGTGGCGCCGATAAAGGAAAAATATTAGTACTCGGCTGGGGCTCTACTTATGGTGCTATTAAAAGTGCCTGTGCAGAATTGCAGGCAAAAGGCCATGCTATCAGCCATGCACATCTCCGGTATGTTCGTCCTTTCCCAAAAAATCTTGGCGACATCATTAAGAACTTTGATACTGTTTTGATACCAGAGATCAACAACGGTCAGCTTATAAAAATTATCCGGGATGTTTATTTTGTAGATGCGAAAGGCTATAACAAAATAATGGGAGTGCCAATTACCAAAACAGAACTTGTAATGAAGCTGCAAGAAATGCTGGCTGTATAAGCAATTGATTTGTACATCATTAAACTTTTCAGAATGTGGTAAAGGAAAACCTTTACACTACCGACATGGAAGCTGTGAAAAAATACAACGATGCCCGCAAAGTTTTTTACAAAGTAGACTTTCCGGCAGCTACCTGGGTGCAGATTTCAAGATTCTTTATGTATGATGCAAGATTGGAAGTGGAGCTGATTGCTCATTTGCCTAAATAAAAAAGGAGGCTGTTTGCTGCCTCCTTTTATTAGTAGTGATTTTAAATTGTTTATCCTGCAGTGTAAACTTCTGTAGCATTTGGTATCATATAGGCTACAGCAAAGGCTATCATAGATAAAATGAGTCCATACATAAAAACATTATAAGCAATACGCAGATAACGATATTTTTTTGCGAGCACCACTCCCAGGAAATAATTATCCTTGATCATGCTGCTGTTCATGTAGTATTTATCGTTCAGCATTTCCGTCATACCCCAGTCGTAATCGGGCAGACTCATATTATGAAAGTTGCCGAAGAATAACAGGTTGGTTCTTTTTGCAGCAATATCTTCCCTTGTAAAAGTGCCGCCAGATACATTGGGCCGGGTGGCCAATATGCCAAACACGATGGAGGACACACATACTATCACAATCACCGCTATGGGAATCTGCAAAGTTGGATCTGTTTGTAACCGGGGGAACAAAGCAGAAATGATAATGGAAAGAATAATAGAATTAACCGAGATAAGAATATTGGCTTTGGAGTCGGCCATCTGGCTCAGTGCCGAATGGTTTTGTGCCATGATACGAAAGATAGTAGCCATGCCCCTTTCCGACTGGCTTTCTTTTTCCTTTTTCTTTTTGGCTTCGGCGGCATCTTTAGCGGCCTCTGCTATTTTATCTTTATCTTTTTGTTTTTCCTTATCTTTTTTTTCAGGTTTCATGTCATCATTTTTTTTATCTTTTTGTTTTATCTCAGCAAGATGTAATTCTTTTACCGGCTGCAATTTTTCTTTTCCATATACGGTATGATATTCATGCCCCTCCAGGAAAC
>JAJAZO010000228.1 GCA_026785745.1 Chitinophagaceae bacterium
GTTGTAACCGCCGCCGCCACCGCCACCGCCGCTTTTACCTTTGTAGCCGCCGCCACCGCCGCCGCCACCTTTGTAGCCGCCACCGCCGCCGCCACCACTGTAGCCGACACCGCCGCCACCGCCGCCGAAGCTTCTTTTCTTGAAGCCACTGCCACCACCACCTTCTGGTTTTGGACGACTTTCGTTAACTACGATGTTACGACCGTCAACTTCGGTACCATTCAAAGCAGCAATAGCCGCTTGTGCCTGTTCGTCGTTGGCCATTTCCACAAAACCAAAGCCTTTGCTGCGGTTAGTGAATTTGTCGTTAACAATTTTAGCCGAAACTACTTCACCATGTGAAGCAAAAAGGTTGGCGAGCTCCTGGTCTTTCAGGTTCCAACTGAGGTTTCCTACGTAAATGTTCATTTTGAGAGGTTTTAAAAAAAAATAAAAGTGTCAACAGTAAACAGTAACCTATGAACATTATAAGGTTTTCGAAACGTTCAGGACTTGTGAAACTGAAAGAGCACCAAATGCAAGACAAAATAACGGAATTTTTTCCCACATCTGGACAAATTTTTGCCCCGGAAGGATCCGAAAATCGGAAAATTTCCTTAAAGACCTGATTTTTAGCTGATAACACTTAAAGGTAGCAAATAGATTTGCAGAAAATACGGAGCGAAACAAGGTTGCTGGCTTTGAAATTACCAGTTTTATTCACAATGGAATAAAAAAAAGTCCCTCCAATAATAGAGAGACTTTTTAAATAGTTTCGAAAATATTATTCAGCTACTACTTCAAATTCAACCTCAGTTGACTTGCCATTACCAAAATCAATTGTGGCTTTGTAAGTACCCAGCTCTTTTACTTCGTCAGCGATAGTGATTTTTCTACGGTCAATTTCATACCCTTTTTGCTCCCGGATTGCACGGCTTATTTGCAGAGAAGTTATGCTACCGAATATTTTACCACTTGTTCCTGTTTTAGCACCCAGCTTTAATGGAGCTTCAGTCAACTTAGCAATTACATTATTCACTTCTGCAAGCATTTTATCTTCTTTCTTTTTCACTTGCTTCATTCTCTCTTCTAATTGCTTCTTATTGCTGGGGCTGTTTTCAATGGCCAGTTGACGGGGCAGTAAATAATTACGGGCATAGCCGTTCTTTACTTTTACTACTTCGTTTTTGCCACCAAGATTATCTACGTCCTGAATTAAAATGATTTCCATTGTTCTCTTTTTGTTCACCAACCCAGTCTCGCCTGAGGCCAGACTGTCTCTCTCGCCTCAGGCGAGAGATTAGGGTGAGGTTATTTTAAAAGGTCTGTTACGTAAGGCAGTAATGACATCTGACGGGCTTTTTTTACCGCATCAGAAACTTTGCGCTGAAACTTCAGGCTGTTTCCAGAAAGGCGGCGGGGTAATAATTTTCCCTGCTCGTTCAGAAATTTTTTCAAAAACTCTACATCTTTGTAATCAATGTAGCGGATTTTATATTTTTTAAAGCGACAGAATTTTTTTACTCTTTTGTCTGCTTTAATAGCGGTCAGATATTTTATTTCGTTTTTTGCCATGGCTTATACCTCCGCTAATTTTTCAGTTCCGGTTTTAGCGCCACTTTTCTTTCTTGCATTATACTCAACGGCGTATTTATCGAGTTTAGTGCACAGGTGACGAAGTGCTGCTTCGTCACGGAGTAATTGAATTTTCAATTTCTCATTAAAATCAGATGCCGCAGTGTACTGTAGCACCCAATATAATCCCGTTGTTTTTTTCTGGATCGGGTAAGCCAATGATTTCAATCCCCAGGGATTTTCAGCCACAATAGAGCCACCTGCATCGGTGATCAGCTTCGCATATTTTTTTTGCTCAGCCTTAAACTCATCATCGCTCAAAACAGGGGTAAAAATCACCATCAATTCGTAATTGTTCATTTTACCTTTTTGTTTTAGTCCCGCCTTCGCAAAAGCTATGGCGGGCAAGTTTAAAATTCGATTTATCCGCCATAGCATTTGTGAAGGCGGTTTATCCCAATGGACATTCCGCATTGTGCGAAAAGAATCTGCGAACACAGATTTGGGGCGGCAAAGATAGGAGTTTAGACCCAGACTCAGGGGGTCATTTTTGAAGCTTTTTTGATTATTTGTAATGGCAAGCAAAAACCCGGTTATTGCCGATAATTCCATTTTTAGCAAAATGATTATCAGCAATTTAAGATCTTGTAATAGTTGCAAAAACTTATTATATAAATATTGGGCTGTAAATTAAAAGACCATCCCAATTTTACAGGATGGCCTCTTAATTTATTCAAAGCTCCTCTTTCTATCAATTACGATACACTACGATTCGCTTCGCCCCTAAAATCCGGCCATCTGCTCCCCTGAGTTCTACAAGGTATATACCAGATGATGCAGCTGCATTAAGTATTACCTCTATTCTTGTGTATGGCAAATTTGCAGGGGATACCTGCTGATGCACCTTTCTTCCTTTTGAATCATACACTATCAGTGTTAATTGCTCATTCACAAGATTGTAATAGCGTATCCAAAACTGACCATTGTTCGGATTCGGTGCCACATAGAACCGTTCTGATAGTGCAGCACTTAATATCAAATCTCCCGATGTAGCTACACAACCATTCGGATCTGTGTAGGTAGCCTTGTATGTTCCTGCATCATCCACTGTCAGATTTGATAATGTACCTGTGGTTACCGTCGGCACCCTTGCTACACCATTTTTAAACCAGGCAAAAGTTCCACCTGTTGGATTTACGCTGGCAACTAAACTTGTTGTTTGAGTCGGTAATAATATGGGTGGGTTGGAAGCGGTTAAATTTATTGTTGGTAATGGGTTTACATATAAGGATGCAGGATTAGAAATTATCGATGTACATAATCCTATCACATTAACCCGGTATGTATTGGTGTTCATACTTTGCGTTACTGCAGTAAAAGTCAGTGATGAACCTGTTTGACCTGCTATATTCGTCCATACTCCTGATAGGAATTGCTGCCACTGATAGCTTACAGCATTGCTTGCACTTACACTGAATATCGCTGTAGACGTTGCACACACTGTTCTGTTAGCAGGCTGTGTACCTATAACTGGTAACTGGCCATCCGTCACCGTTACATTGAATGTACAGGTAGATAAATTACCACATGCATCGGCAGCTGTTACTGTTACTGGTGTTGTACCCATAGCAAATACACTGCCCGATGCTGGCACCGACGTAATCGTTACAACACCTCCACAGTTGTCGGTAGCAGTTGGTGTAAACGTAATTACTGCTGTACAAGATCCTATTGGTGTTGCTGCTGCTATATTGGATGGACAGATAATGACCGGTGCTGTCTGGTCATTTACAGTAATAATTTGTGTGCATTGTGCAAAGTTGCCACAGACATCTGTTCCACGGTAAGTCCTGGTTATTGTATACCTGTTTGCACAGGTTTGTGCACTGATAACATCACCCACATGCGTTATTGTTACAACACCACCGCAGTTATCAGATACCCCTGTTACCGAAGTAATATTAGGAACAGGTACCAGGCTGGTACAGCTTACTGTAACAGCTGCCGGACAGGTTAATGTTGGCGGCGTGATATCATTTACAGTTATTATCTGTGCGCAAACTGCAGAATTACCAGCGGCATCTGTAGCCCGGTAAGTTCTTGTAATGGTATATCTGTTTGCACAGGTTTGAGCACTGATGACATCTCCCACATGAGTTACTACAACACCTGAACAATTATCACTTGCCGTTACCGATGCAATATTGACAGCAGGCACTGCACTTGTACAGCTTACTGTTACATTCGCAGGACAGGTAATTGTTGGATTTATATTATCAGTAAATAAAATATACGCAACCGGGGCATCATGATCTGAGATACGTTCAGGACGATTAGCATCAGTTCTATACACTTCTGGAAAATCAGCGTCAACTCTTGCAATGCTAAAGCGGCTGATTTTACTTGCTAAATTGGAACTTACCAGTATATGATCCAATACCTGGGCACTTCCGCTAAAACTATACGTATAGCGTTGAGCTGCCGGATATGTTTCAACTAAATTAGTAAGATTAGGATTGACCAAATCCGGCGAGGCTACTACAACATCTGATGCAGGGGTTGGTGTGCCTTTGATAGTTCCCATCAAATCTACATACCCATCGCTGAACTCAAATGCATTATAATCTCCAGCGGAAATAATATTAGCTGTTGGATTACTTGTTTGAAATCCCTGGATTAGATTGGCGAGAAATTCTGCCTGTGCTTTTCGTTTTGCTCTTACACGGGTACCAGTTGACCCCACATCATCAATACCATTAAGCGAACGGAGGTGGTTAACAATTACAGTTATATTATCAGGAGTTGTACAGCCAGGTTTTGTAAACGTTGCATTCATTACCAAAGGGGGTCTGTCATTGAGCAAAGCAGGTAAACCTGTTGTTGGATCGGTATAGGTTGTCGTTAATCCATATTGCGTAACAGTTGTAACATTTACTCTTGCAGGTTTAACCAGGAATCCCACATCAATACCTCCCACATCATTACCTTCCGAAAGGTAGGCTTGATAGTTTGGACTGGGATTACCGGCAGCTATCGCATCAGCGTTTACTTTTGTGGCAATAGCTTGTAATACGACAAGTTTTTCAACTTCAACAATACAAAGTATATCAGGTGTGCGGAGAACATTGCGGATAGCCAATGAAACTTTATTAAGCCGGTTGTTATAAGCTGTTGTTGTTAATACAGCATCTCCATTGGGGTCATTAATATCATCATAAAATCTTTCAATATTAAATGATGCTACCGTCAGTTCATCAGCCGTCTGTGCAGGAACTGCCGTAAAGGTTAATCCGTTATTGCTGACAACAGGTGTAATGGAAGGGTCAATGTCAATAGTATAAACACGGCTTCTGTAGTCAAGGGGGCCGACTACATTTGTAAGGACAGCACCGGTAGCTACATCAATAGCAGCACTTCCGATTGAATTACTTCCTACACCAATCAATTCAGGATTTGCATCCCAACGGGGAACAGTTACTGGTGCACCGGGTGGTAAAGGATCAGGCTGTTCAACACCTGGCTCACGGAACGGCCTGGCCACACCTGTAATAACACCATAGAAGAATCCATTACTAACTGAGGTTGCAGCTGATTCGGTTTTGTTTCCCTGAGTAGGTGCAACAACTGTCATTGAATTTACCTGTACCCTCATACTTTCAAATTTTTCTAACTGGTATAGACCACCGCCCGGATTAGTATTTGCACTTGTCAGCACAATTGCTGCCGGTAAAGGGTTGCCGGTACTTAAAACTGTTACTCCCGGAGAAATGATTTCTGTTTGAGATGGACTGTTAGGATCAGTAGAAGGAATAAATTCTACAATTGTTCCGGTTACACAAACCCGGTTTCCGATTACTGCTGCAGCTGGCGGCGCACTGGATGTAAAAACAAAAATTCCTTCCGACGTATTAGGGTTGGCATCTGTATTTGCATCTGGTGTTTGCATAAAAAAACAATTCGACCGTACACCTGTTACTACTCCGCTTGTTGTCTCCACATTTCCCACAAAGGGGGAGGCATTACCAGTTCCCTGTATTTCTGCTATTGTATGGGTGGGTGGATTGCATGGGGCATTGATTATTGTAATAGCAAATGCTTTAGAGGAAGTTGCAGAGGCTCCATCGGTAACCTGCACAGTGAAATTAAAAGTACCGCTTGCTGTTGGTGTGCCGGTAACAGCACCTGATGCAGCTAAAGAGGTGCCCGTTGGTAATGTACCGCTCAACAAAGAAAAGGTGTATGTTGGTGTACCACCGAAAGCCAGAATAGTTTGGCTGTAGGCCATACCTATAGTTCCTCCGGCCAAAGGTGAGGAAGTTGATATTGATAAGGGACCTGCTGTACCGCTGGAAGTAATATTTATATCATCAATACCCACCCACTCATCACTCCCTGTTGCATTGGTACTCATGATGCGGACTTCAACCTGTGGCTGATTATTACAGGCTATTGGCAGAGTAACATCTACTGCTGTTACCAATGTAGCAATGCTGGGTCCGGTAGTGGCATCTGCTATATAGCCTGCTGCTAAGTTGGTAAAATTTCCAGTGCTGCCAATTCTGTATTGCAACGCAACTTGTTGCACGGCATTATCTGCTGTACCATCAATATCCCGTACATTGTATTGAACCCTTACGCTGCTTTGGGCTGCAGTGTTCAAATAAATAATAAGATGAGGTGCATCTGCCGTACCAGAACCCTGTAAGGCAATAGTGGGGTTGGGTATGCCATCAAATTCTGCCACGCCTCCATTGGTAATAGTTGTATTGCTTTGATTAGCTATCACATCCAGATCATTAGCTACTGATGATGATCCTGTCAATAGAGTTTGAGGGTCTATACCGGTAGCAGTAGTTATATCCTGTCCCAAAAAACCCTGAATGCTGGCTACCCCTGCCCAGTTATCATTTGCTGTTATTAATGTGGTGTTAGTCCAGTTTTGTGTAAAGGCTCCAACGGACAAGGCATAATAATTTGTATCGTAAATCCTAAAAGAAAAAGTGATAATAGCAATAGCTAACAGGCAAAGCTTTCTCATAAACAACAGTTTTATTTTTAGTGACAAAAAATATCGCTTTATTACAGCAATGTAAAATCATGTAATCTTTTCAACATAAGTAATAAAGCATGTTATCAGATTATTATCTGGCTTTTGATAAAGTGGGGATTAATTATAAACGATGCGGCTAAGCTAAGAAAATTTTTTTATGTTGTCATTCTGAAAAGCAACAGGCATTTTAATAGATATACAGAGTTGATTTATCAGGATTGAGATAACCGGAAATCGATAACCATCAGTTGCAGGCTCCTTTCGCCATTCCATTCATTCATATCGATGGTAAAAACAATATCGACCGGCTGTTCCAGCAAGCGAAACTTATCAGCAATGCCAAAGCCAATACCAGTAATAGTCATATTATCCTGCTTTATAGAAAAACGGATATGTTGTTCTTTTACAATTTTTGACCAGCCGCTATCCGTCACTTTTTTTACTACAAATACTGGCCTGAGATTTTCTGGTCCAAAAGGCTCCATCTGGCAAATAATATCGTAGAAAGATTGTTTGATGTCTTTTAAAGTAATTTCTGCATCTATTATAATCTCTGGTATTAATAATTCGGGAGGTATGGTGGATGAAACTACTTCTTCAAATTTCTCTCTGAAAGCATCTACCTGGTTCAATTCCATAGTCATACCAGCAGCAGCAAAATGACCGCCATAGCCCAGCAGGTGTTCCCGGCAGGCATGTATGGCTTCATATAAATTGAATCCGGGAACACTCCTGGCACTGCCGGCTGCATATTCTCCTGATTGTGTCAGTACTACTGTGGGGCGATAGTATTGTTCAATTACTCTTGAAGCAACGATGCCTACCACTCCTTTATGCCAGTGCGGTTGAAATACAACGGTTGACTTTCGGTTAATCCAATCTGTGTTTTCGCTTATTAGCGTAAGTGCTTCCTGGGTGATGTTTTTATCGGCTTCTTTTCTTTCAATATTATCATTGTGCAACAATTCCGCATATTGCAAAGCCTCTTCTTCGCTATCAGCAATAAATAATTGTACAGCTTTTTTTGCATCATCCATTCTTCCGGCTGCATTTACTCTTGGGGCAATCATAAATACCAGGTTGGTAATGTGCAATTCATGCTGAATACCACTAAGTTTCGCCAGTGCTTTTATCCCATAATTAGGATTTTTGTTTGCTTTTATAAGGCCATGAAAAGCAAGAACCCTGTTTTCCCCCGTCATCGGTACAATATCTGCTGCAATGGCAGTAGCGAGTAAATCAAGATATTCAAATGCAGATGCAGGAGGCAGGTTCATTTTCTCTGCCAATGCTGTCATCAACTTAAAACCAACCCCACAACCGCAAAGTTCTTTATAAGGATAATTACAGTCTTTTTGTTTGGGGTTAAGAATGGCAACAGCAGGTGGCAGAATATCATCAGGCAGATGATGGTCGCAAACGATAAAGTCGATTCCAAGCTCTTTAGCATAAGCGATAAGGTCGGCCGATTTGATACCACAGTCCAGTGATATGATTAATGTAAACCCATTTTCTTTCCCAAAATCAATTCCTGCTTTGCTTACACCATATCCTTCCCGGTAGCGATGCGGTATGTAAAAGTCAAGATTGGAATGTAACTTTTTGAGAAATTGAAACATGCTGGCAACAGAAGTAGTGCCATCAACATCGTAGTCACCAAAGACTAATATTTTTTCATCATCATTAATGGCCGTGATAATTCTTGCCACCGCTTTTTCCATGTCTTTCATCAGCCAGGGGCTGTGCAGCTCCGTTAGTTCCGGACGAAAAAACTTTTTGGCCTGTTCAAATGTTTCAATCCCCCGCTTCACAAAAATTTTACATAAAACCGGGTGTACTTTAAGGGACTGATGTAAGGCTTTCACTTTTTCCTCATCAGCAATTAATATGTTCCATCTTTTTTTCATGTTGCTGGTTGTAAATGCTTGTTACAGGGAACTCTTACCATGTAACAGCCATTTTGTTCTTTCGGAGATAGTAACCAGTAACAAATAACCAGCAACTAATTACAGAGCATCTCTAAAACTAATCCTTCCAGGAGTTCTCCACTCAAAAGAGTTTCTTTTGGTTAACTCTTGAAGGGGTTTTAGAGTTCCCCTCCATTTAATATTTTCGATCTGTTACATAAAGAACTAAGTCTTGTAATCCCTGCCTGATGGGACTTTCTGGAAACTGGTAAAGAATTTCAAGGGCTTCTTTTTTAAAAGCATTCATCTTTTCTGTAGCATAGGCAATGCCACCTGCTGCTTTCACTTGTTCAATTACCCATTCTACTTTCTTTTTATCCTGGTTGTTATTTTTTATAATATAAATTATTTTCCGGCGGGTTGCTTTGTCTGTATTGTTCAGTGTATAGATAAGTGGCAGGGTTAGTTTTTTTTCTTTAATGTCGTTACCCGTTGGCTTACCTACATTTTCACTGGCATAGTCAAACAGATCATCTTTCAATTGAAAAGCCATTCCGGTTTTTTCACCAAACAACCTCATTTTTTCAGTAACTGTTTCGTCTTTACTGCTGCTCCATGCACCTGCAGCACAAGCAGATGCCAGTAACGAAGCTGTTTTATTCCGGATAATTTCATAATAAACATCTTCATCCAGGTTCAGGCTCCTGGCTTTTTGCATTTGCAATAATTCACCTTCACTCATTTTTCTTACTGCATCGGAAAGAATGTGCAACACCTGGTAATCGTTATTGTCTAATGAAAGGAGCAGCCCTTTTGCCAGCAGGTAATCACCGATTAATACATTGGCCTTAGCTTTCCAGAGTGCATAAGTGGAAAAAAAACCACGGCGTTCCATAGAATCATCCACCACATCATCATGAACCAGTGTTGCTGTATGAAGCAGTTCTACCAATGAAGCTGCCCGATATACAGGTTCGTTTACTTCTCCGCATAGTTTGGCGGAAAGAATTACAAACATAGGCCTCAGTTGCTTTCCTTTACGCTTTACTATTATCCGCATAATACGATCCAGCAAGGGTGCCTGGCTTCGTACGGCCTCTTTGAAACGGGTTTCAAAGATTTTCAGCTCATCGTTTATTAAATCAGTGGGTAAATGCATCTATAAAGTGGGCAATTTACGCCACAAAAAAATAAATATACCCTCAGGCAGCAAATTGAATCCCCCCGTTGACTAACTATTTGGAAAATAATAAGCAAATAAGACCAAATAAATATTCATAAAAATTTGGTAATTAATCTTCAATCTCTATTTTTGCTAATTATTTGGACATTGTATTTCAAATCTTAATCTTAAGTTATGGCAAGCAAAAAGTACTTATTTCTGGCAGGCATATTCTGTCTGTTAGCGTCTACCAGTGGTTTCTCACAGCGAGTTGGGGCCAGCTACGACGTAAAAGACTCATCTGTTGTTCGTTCAAAAGATATGCCTCAGCACTCTGAGTTTTTGAACGGCACTCAAAATTTTCCTGCAAAACCCCGCAACCAGTGGGAAATTGGTATTAAAGCAGGCTTATTCACCGTTTCTGGTGACGTTCCTGCTAAAACATGGTCACCTGGTTTTGGTGTGCATGTAAGAAAAGCCTTTGGTTACGTTTTTTCCGCCCGTTTAGAATACCTGTATGGTATAGGTAAAGGTCAGCATTTCCGTGCTGCGGAAAATTTCAGAAAAAACACAGCCTGGAGTAATAATGGTTATGGTGCACCTCTAAGGAATAACTCTGGCCTGATGACTTTTGTATCAGGACCTAACAACACCCCTACCGTAAAAGATCAGGTTTTCTACAATTACAGAACTAAAGTGCAGGATCTCTCTTTGCAAGGTATAATCACTTTTAACAATATTCGTTTCCATAAAGCTAAATCAGCAATGACTATGTACGGTATTGTCGGAATCGGCGGTACAGTGTATGAAACTATGGTTAATGCTTTAAATGGCACTGCTAAATATTCTTCATTATTTAATACCGTTGCTGCTGGCGGTACTGCTTATAGTAAACGTAAGGATGTTCTGAAAGCTTTGAAAGCCGGTATGGATGATACCTACGAAACAAAGGCTGCAGGCCAGGGAGATCGTCGTCCAACTTTGTTTGATAACACTTTCAAACCTTCAGGAACTTTTGGTTTTGGTATTGCTTTCAAATTGACCAACAAAATAAACCTTGCTCTTGAAAATCGTTATACTTTCATCAAGGATGACCTGCTGGATGGACAACAATGGCAAGAGCATGGTTATGGTGATGCTGCCTTAACAGGTGATTTCGATTCTTATAATATGTTTAGTCTTGGTTTGAACATCAATCTTGGCAGCAAATCTGTTGAGCCATTATGGTGGTTGAACCCATTGGATTATGCTTACAGCGAAATTCGCAACCCACGTCTGATGAAGTTTCCAAAACCATCATTACCTGATAGCGATGCTGATGGTATAACTGACCAGTTCGACCAGGAGCAAACTCCTGCTGGTTGCCCTGTTGACAGCCATGGTGTTACTAAAGATACAGATGGTGATGGTGTTCCTGATTGTAAGGATAAAGAGTTAATTACTCCAACATATTGCCAGCCAGTAGATGCTGATGGTATCGGTAA
>JAJAZO010000229.1 GCA_026785745.1 Chitinophagaceae bacterium
GCATATTGGCGAACGGATGATAAGTAATGACGGCAAATGGGTCGTGTACACCATTGACCCACAGGAAGGAGATAATGAACTGGTGATTCAAAGTTCGGATGCCAAATATAAAAAATCAGTACCGAGAGGATATACTGCTGTTATTACAGAAGACAGCCGCCATGTGATTTTTAAAATAAAACCGTTTTATAAGGATACAAGAGAAGCTAAAATCAAAAAGAAAAAGACGGATGATATGCCTAAGGACTCTATCGCCATTGTAGAATTGGGAAAAGAAGAAATCTGGAAGGCAGCAAAAGCAAAAACATATAAAACGCCACAAAAATCGTATGGTTGGGTAGCATACCACGTAGAAAAATCTATTGAACCACCGGCAAAGCAATCCTTGGACAAACTCAGGACTGTTGAGACAGGTGGGAATAAAAAAGTAGCAGACAGCCTTAATCACATTATTGATTCGTTGGAGAATATTATCCAGTCAATACCGCAACGAAATAAACGGAGCAGGAATGATGAAGCTGATACTCCAGACTCAGAACTAATGACTCCAGACTTCTCCCAAGATGCCGATGGCGATGAACCAGCCGGGTCTGTTGCCGATGCAGGAAGTGATTTAATACTTCGCAAATTAGAAACCCGAACAGAAATGACTTTTGCCAACGTTTTGGAATATTATTTCAGCAAGACAGGAGACAAATTGCTGATAGAACAGGCAAAGAATCCAAAAGATTCGCTGAGTAAGGCAACCGTTTTGTATTATGATTTAAAAGAAGGTAAATCAACTGTATTAAGTAAGGGAGGGAATGAGTTCAAGAACTTTGCTATGACTGATGATGGCTCTCAAATAGCTTACCTGGCGGAAAGAGATGCGAAACCAAAGGAGCTGCAAAAATTTTACCGTATCTGGTATTATAAGCCAGGCATGGACAGTGCTGCTTTACTGGCCGATAAAAACACAGTGGACATGAAACTGGGAATGGGTATCAGTGAATTCGGCAACCTTAATTTTAGCAAAAATGGTAACCGTTTATTTTTTGGAGCAGCACCAATACCAACGCCGAAGGATACCAGCATTATCGAAATGGATAAAGCGAAGCTGGATATCTGGCATTATAACGATGATTACCTTCAAACAGTGCAGCTGATTCCTGCCCGTTTAAGGGCTGCACAACAGGAAAGTTATCTTGCTGTATACGACTTTGAAAAGAAAACCATTCTACGGCTTGGCAGCAAAGAAATGCCGCAAATAATACAAACTAATGAAGGAGATGGAGACATATTTGTTGGGGTGACAGATTTTGGAAAAAGAATAGAAAGCCAGTGGGTAGGTGGAACCGTAAAGGATATTTATGCTATTGATGTAAATACAGGGGAACAAAAATTGCTAAAAGAAAACCTGCTTGGGCAGGTGTATCCATCCTCAACGGGTAAATTCATAATGTGGTATGATCGCAAAGCGAAAAACTATTTTGCCTGGGACGGTGATAAAACAAGAAATATTACGGAGAAAATAAAAGTGCCATTATGGAATGAAGAAAGTGAATTGCCTGATGACCCAGGACCTTATGGTGTGATGGGTTGGCATGAGAGAGATTCGGCGGTGTATGTGTATGACAAGTATGATGTGTGGAAAATCAACCTTTCTCCCAATCAGAATTTAGTAAGCAATATTACAAAAATGGGTAGAAGTACTAGAGAAGTCTATCGTTATATAAGATTAAATGATGATGAAAAATTTTTAAAATCGGGACAACCGCTTTTTTATCGTTACCAAAATCAAGAAACTAAAAAATCAGGAATTAGAATAGGTAACCTTGGGGATAATTTACCAGTAATTGCCACAATTACAGCCGGTGAATATAGTTTTAGTGGGATATCTAAATCTAAGCACTCCGAGAAATTCATCTATAGCAAAGAGAATTATTTACAATCCCCTGATATTTATTCCAATGATGAACTTTTAGAAATAATGGGCTCTCATTCAAATATGAAACGTATTGAACATGAAGTAAAACTCTCCTCCATCAACCCTCAACAAAAAGACTATAACTGGGGTACCGCAGAACTCTTTAACTGGAAAGCTTACAATGGGAAAAATGCAACTGGCATTGTGTATAAACCAGAAGACTTTGACCCTAAGAAAAAATACCCTATGATTGTTTACTTCTATGAAACATTGAGTGATGGATTGTATGATTATAAAGAACCGGCACCAATCCGTAGTGCAATCAATGTTCCCTTCTTTGTTAGCCGTGGTTATATCATCTTTATGCCGGATATACATTATACAGTCGGTCACCCAGGAAAGAATGCTTATGATCACATAGTAAGTGGTGCAAGAGCATTGGTTAAAAAAGGTTGGGTTGATAGCACCAATATGGCATTACAGGGACATAGTTGGGGTGGTTATCAAGGGGCACAAGTTGCCACAATGACGAAACTCTTTAAAGCAGTGTGGGCCGGTGCACCTGTTGCCAACATGACCAGTGCTTATGGTGGCATTCGTTGGGAAAGTGGTGTGGCCCGGCAGTTTCAATATGAGAAAACACAAAGCCGCATCGGTGGAACATTATGGGAGAAACTACCATTATATTTAGAAAATTCTCCGCTGTTTCATTTGAATAAAGTAACAGCACCCATGGTTATTATGGCAAATGATGCCGATGGTGCTGTTCCCTGGTACCAGGGAATTGAAATGTTTACCGGCTTAAGAAGATTAGGTAAAAAAGTCTGGATGTTCAATTACAACGGACAGGGTCATGGCCTTACACAACGACAGGATATGAGGGACTATCAAATTCGTATGCAGCAATTCTTCGACTGGATATTAAAAGGAGATAAACCTGCTAAATGGATTACAGAAGGTGTGCCTGCCGTAAAGAAAGGAAAGGAGTGGGGGTTGGAGATAGTGGAATAACCTGTAAGGATGCCACGGTTTCAAACCGTGGCATCCTTACTTATGCCGCAGCGGAAATAAACTTCACCAAGCTTCTTTTTGCCACCGGCAACAATGTTTCATCTATCGGGAAAGTCAGCGGAGTTTCAATAGAATAAACGGCAGGGTTAGGTAAGTCTTTCCAGTGCCGGATCAATTCTGATTTTATATGTTCGTAAGTGCTGGCAATACTTCGTTGCCAGTTATCAATAAACAAAGTCCGGATACTACGGTATTTTTCATCATGCTTTTCAAAAATTGAAAGCCGGTAATGATACACCGCTGTGCTTTTGCCCTGGCCACTACTTAAAAAGAAATAACCTTCTTGTATGTCTAACGGAATAATTCCGACAGGGGTTATATTTATTTTTTCGGATACAAATTCATAAATTTCTGTTCCGTTGTGAATGGTTTTTTTTATTTTCCCGGCCGAGTAATGAATAATGTCTTCCAGCTCCTGCATCAGTTCATCGTCTTCTATCATCTGTTCGTATAGCAATTGCAGTTTTTGCATTTGTAGCCCTGTAATTTTTTTGGGGAAATGCTCCTGCAGGTATTTTTTGTTTTCACGGAAAGCCACAATATTGTTGTAATGAAAAATCATATCCGCCAGTTGGGGATAAAGTTTATTCTCATTGAAATGCTTGTTTACTTCTTGCAGGTAGGCAAGCAGGGTGTATTTCTTCAGTTCGAAGTCAATACGGCCTTCTGCAAACCAGGTTTCGGATAACTGTTTCATAGTGCTACTGGGTTTATAAAACTAATTTACAAAAAAGATGTAATAAATGAAAGGGAAGTTTAATTTTAGTTGTTAAAACAATTAACTATGCGTTTCCTCTTACTTGTAATCTCCGTGTCCCTGTTCTCCTGTAGCACCACTATTTATGTTGTCCGTCATGCTGAAAAAGAAACCGGAATAGACCCCACAACCATGAAAACTTTTGGTGACCCTCCGCTTACATTTCAGGGGCAGCAGAGAGCTCTTGCATTAAAGCAACTATTAAGCGGTAAAAATATTAAGCATATCTATTCTACTAATACACTCCGAACCACTTCTACAGCCAAACCTCTAAAAGAACTGTTTTTGAAAGTGCCCCTGCTGATTTATAGTAGTAAGCCTGATTCCATGAATGCTTTCGTTGAAAAATTGAAAGCCATTAAGAAGGGTAATATATTGGTGGTTGGTCATTCCAATACGGTTGATGATATTGCTAATAAAATTGCCGGTAAAACAGTAGTGGCTGGTGATTTAAAAGATTCGGAGTACGACAATCTTTTTATCCTGAAACTAAAAGGAAGCTCATATAATTTTAAGCAAGATAAATAC
>JAJAZO010000230.1 GCA_026785745.1 Chitinophagaceae bacterium
ATATGGTTGGGACATGCTAAAAATCACTCATAACGGATAATGACAGCGACAAATAAGAATGCCAGCCGGTAACAGGCGGTTTGGCAATATTGCGGGGCGACAAATATATTCTCATCTTTTGTGTGTCTCGTACTGAAATAGGTTTACACAAAAAAGTAAACTTGTGGACATTAAAAAACAAGCCCTGAAGTTACACATTCCCAAAAACAGCCTCCTCTTATTTCTCCTCCTGCCACCATTTTTACACAACTTTCGTCTACATTCGCAGATACTCCATTTTAGCCTCAAAAAAGCAAAAAATATGCGGACATTCAGTTTAGTTATTGTAAGCCTTTGTAGTTATATAACAATAATTGCTCAGCCACCACAGGCCCAGTCTTATACTCTTGAAAATATTCATTTACCTGCTGAACTAAACAAACAGGTTTGTATATCAGGCATGAAATTGTATAATGGCCAGCTTTATTTTGCTTCTGAACGTTGCCCGAAAATTATTGTATTCGACCCCATCAAAGAGGCTATCAGCAGTACCATTGATATACAGGTGCCGCAGAATTTTGAAATGGAAGGGATGACATCGTATAAGGATAAATTATACGTAGTGTCGGAAAGTGTGGCTGCCGTGTACGAAGTAACAATTGCTACAGGTGCGGTTAAAAACGTACAAACTTCCATCACCCTTCCTGCCAAATCTAAATACGGTGACGGCATGGAAGGTATTGCGGCTAATGAAAAGAACAATAAATTTTATCTTTTAAGAGAAAGAGATGATAATATGTCGCATTCACAGATCTATACGTTTACTGTGGAGCCGGGCAAGGAAGGCTCATCTATTAGTTTGAAAAATGAATCCATGATAGAACTGCCATTAGAGAATCCGCAGTGGAGGTATTCAGATATTTGTGTGGACATTGAAAACTCAAGATTGCTTTGTTTAAAATCGTATGCCAAAGGAAAATTCCGCCAGCAATACCTGGAGTCAATGACTATAGATGCTAACGGCAAACTACTTCCTGAAACATTAAAAAATATTCCGGTAGAAAATTTTACGGATGCTTCCAATGCCTACAAAACACAGGATTACAGTATGAACCTTGAAGGCGTTACTATTGACAACAACGGAACTATCTACATCATCAGCGATAATACTTCCGGCAAAGCCAATTGCGATATAGTGGCAAAAGAGAAAACAATACTGCTTCAATTAAAAAAGAAGTAATTATTATTTTCTATCCGATTTTGCAAACTGGTAAGCCCATCCAATAAACAACAATTGCAAAGGCAACCGGACCACCGCTATCCATAAATAAGGATTTTTCTGCTGCTGGTAATTCAGCATCATCTGTACATTGGCAGGTAAGATTGCTACTAATAAAACTATGATACCACAGGCAGCCAGCTTTCGGGTTTGCACAGGCAGCAGTAATAATCCCAGCACTATCTCCGCTACTCCACTAATAAAAATGAGTGAATAATGCCAGGGTAACCATGGCGGCATTATCTTTTTATAAAAATCAGGATTGGCAAAATGATTAACCCCGGCTAAGACATAAAATGCAGCCATGCTATAGAGTGAAAACATTTTTCGTTTTCCCATAGTCCTTCCAAATTACTGCAACATTTATTGTAAATTGGAAGTAATAACGGCCGATGCCAAAAGAAACCGTAAAGGACCTGAAACAATTTTTAAAGCCTTACACAAAACAGGTGAATAAAAAATCTCATTGGCTGCGGGGTTTTGTGTGGGATATCTATCCCAATTGCAACGAACTTATTTACGATAATTATAATGCCGTTGCATTTGGCTGGTCCACTTCTGATAAAGTCGGCGACACTTTTTGCACTATTGCTGCTTACAAAGATTTTGCCCATTTTGGTTTTTATTGGGGCAACCAAATTGCCGATCCGGAAAAGAAATTTAGTGGTAATGGTACGCAATACCGCTATATCAAAGTGTTTGACATAAAAGATTTTCCAAAAACATTCATGAAAAAATTACTGAAGGAAGCTTATGCAAATTCCATGGCCAAATCCGATAGCTATCGGATAAAAACGGGAAAGCAAGTATTAAAAGGAGCTACGATTGTAAAATCTATTTCTGCTAAAAAGAAAAGACCGGGGAATCAAGCGGCTAAAAGTTAAAAGAGAATCAAAACAAGACATTGCACAACCCTTTGGCCCGATTTTGCGACTTTTGTACAGCAACATGAAAAAAATTATACTTCTAATTGTTATTGTAGCCGCAGCGGCTCCCCTTTTTGCCCAAAAAGTGGACAGCATTTATTTCCATTTATATACTGACAGCCTGAAAAAAGGTCAGCATAACTATATTAATGTAGATGGAAAAATGTCTACTGGACGCTGGATGCCCCTCACCACTAAAGACGTTCAGTTTTCCTGCTCCTCTGCCAGCTTTGAAGGTAATGAGTTGATAATTCCTGATGATTTTAAGCCAGAAAAAGTAGTGGTGAAAGCTGTTTTGAAAGGCAATTCATCCGTCTCGATTGAAAGAACCATCTGGATAAAAACAAAGCCAGATGGTGATCTGCCCACCAAAGACGAAATTATGAATGGCACTCCCCCACGAAAAACCAAGAATAAAAATCGTTGATTTATTCTCTTTCTATTCCCTGTTCACTTAAACTTCATACCCTTATCTTTGCGACGGCAGGTCTTACACGACCAGCTCCTGCTGAACCCTCCCAGGGCCGGAAGGCAGCAAGAGTAGGTGGTTGAGCGGTGCGATGTAATAAGCCTGCCATTTTTTACCCCTATCTCCGCCAGCTGGCGGAGAATTTTAATTTAAAACCAACAACATGAAATTTTTTGTTGATACTGCCAATCTTGCGCAAATCAAAGAAGCCAACGAATTAGGCATCCTTGATGGTGTTACCACCAATCCTTCCTTAATGGCCAAAGAAGGCATTAAAGGTGAAGCAGCCGTGATGAATCATTACCAAACCATTTGCGAAATGGTAGATGGTGACATCAGCGCAGAAGTTATCAGCACTGACTTTGATGGCATTGTTGAAGAAGGTAAAAAATTGGCCGCTATTCATCCAAATATTGTGGTAAAAGTGCCGATGATAAAAGATGGAATAAAAGCTATCAAATGGTTTACTGATAATGGCATCAGAACTAACTGTACATTGGTATTTTCTGCGGGTCAGGCAATTCTTGCTGCAAAAGCCGGAGCTACTTACCTTTCTCCCTTTATCGGTCGCATTGACGATAGCAATTGGGACGGTGTGGATTTAATTGCCCAGATTTCTCAGATCTATTCTATACAGGGATTTAAAACGCAGATACTGGCTGCTTCTATCCGCAACGCCCTGCATATAGTAAGATGTGCTGAAGCTGGTGCCGATGTTTGCACTTGTCCGTTGGATTCCATATTGGGTTTATTGAAACATCCTCTGACAGATATTGGCCTTGCCAAATTCTTGGAAGATGCTAAGAAAACGGTTTAAAGCAACAACCCACCCCATTTACCTATAGGATATAGGTCGTTTCAATCCTCCCCTCCGAGCAGTAGAAGTGTCTCTAATGATTATTGCGACTTACATAAATCGAATTTCCAAGCCCCCTTCATGGGAATGAGAAATATTAAACCATAAAACTGTCTGCGGGGGTTATCGCTGTATAACTGAGTTCACCCTGGTAAAACCAATCAACTCATCAGCCCGGGCACCAAAGGGTCGGAAATACACCATCACCATATAGCCATTCTCTGTTCCCCAATAATTGCCTTCTGTATTTTCCAATGAAGGTTGTACACCGGCTTGCTTCTTATCCGTGAGTGTAACATAAGAGTAATTGTAATAACCTTGTTTCAGGTACAACGCTTTTTCATAAATGCCTTTCTCGTCATTAAAGATCATTTTTGAATCATCGTTTTGTTCGTAGTTGGTCAGTTCACCAAACACATATACACTTTTGCCTTCATAGGCCCTGTTGCCTGGCGGAATGAAAGTAAAATGTGTCCAGGCATAATCGCTTTGCCAGTAGGGGTTATTATCCCTGTTTTCAATGGTGTAGATACCGTTGAAATCACGGTAGTAAACATATAATTGCTGACGGCGTTCTCCATCGGGCTTTACATATACATCAATACGACTGCTGGAGTCAGAATCAAATAGTTTGTCCATCCGCTCACTCATAAGCCGCAGGCTGCGCAAATCAATCCACCGCCATTCCTTACCTGCGGCGAACGTAGTATTTTCTTCATCGCTGTATTCAAAATAATTTCCCCGGAAAATAGTAGGCCGGTCTATTACCGAAGCAGCAGCCCATATATTATTTTGTACCACCACCACTTTTATATCCTGTGGCGAAAAAGCGGTGATTTGTGCATTAGTTGTATTAACCGATACCTGCACCCGTTGATGTGTCCGGAAAAAATTGCCATTAAAAGGTTGGGTTATCAATGCTGAAACGGATGCTTTTGTATTTACCACCAGCAACCGCTTGGTAAAAATCAATTTAGATGCATCATCATTTAAAAAAACTTTCAGCAGGTAATTACCAGCTTTTGTTGGTGCAGAATTTCTTTCCGGAATTACGGCCTGGTAATGGGTGTATCTTGTTTGTGCAATAGAAGATGTGCGGTAACTGGTTATCCGGTTGCTTTGAAATCCACGGATGTAATCAAAGGTTTGGATATTAGCCGGTGTCCAGTCTGCATTGCACAACTGGAATGAGTAATAATAGTATTTTATATCCGCATCCATATCATCAAAATGCAATTCCAGTTGGTCGTTGCTATTCAACGTAAGAACAGGGTAGCTGTAAATATCGCCGTACTTATGAAGTTTTACACTATGGATGTTTGGCTTGTAAGTATGGTCAGGTATCTGTGCATAAGCAACAGCTGTGTTTGCAATAAGCAATAAGAAAAACAGTTTTTTCATCCGGATGAAAGTGAATTTAATTCAGAATATGGTGCAACTTCGTTAAAACTATGGAGCACACTGCAAAAATCAGGCAAAAAAGGGGTGAAATCTTTTTAAGCGGCTTATTTTTGTCGCAGACCCATTTGGGATAAAGACAAACAATTTAATTTGAAGGTTGCAGGCTTTATAGCAAACCGCATAGCATTTAACCGGTCCACAGGACCCGGTGGGCAGAAATCCTTTTCCAGGTTTATCATCAGGCTGTCAACCGTTGCCACTGTTATCAGTGTAATGGTAATGATAGTGACCCTGTCATTGGCCAACGGCTTCCAGGAAAAAGTGAGCCAGAAAGTATTCAGCTTTCTGGGGCATATCCGCATTGAAGAGAAGCAACCGGATAAAGCCATCATATCAGAAGAAAGCCCCATCATAAAAAATGATGCGTTAGCAGCAAGTATTAAAGCTGACCCTGCTATTGAAAGCATTCATCCTTTTGCCACCAAATATGCTATTCTTAAAACAAAAGATGAAATAGAAGGTGTGTTGCTGAAAGGTCTTGACAGCAGCTATGATTTTAATCACCTGAAAGATTTCATGAAGCAGGGCAGGCCGATACATTTTAACGACAGCAGCTACAGCCGGGAGATCATGATATCTGCTTATACAGCCGAACAACTTCACCTTGCCA
>JAJAZO010000231.1 GCA_026785745.1 Chitinophagaceae bacterium
ACTCAGAGGCATATCAAATTTTGGCTGATATTTCTCAAAAGATAGAAAGTAAGCAAATAAGCACAAGGAATAATCGAGGAAAAGTAATTGAAGTTCTTGAGCCATCATCTCAAGAATTAATTGAACAAAATAAAGGCAACAGGAAGCATATCTCAAAAGTTAATTTTGGAAAGCCTAAAGAAGAAAAAGAACAACGTTTATCAAAGCGGACTTCCAAAAGAGACAATGAATTATTTGGGGGGAAGCTTTATTTATACATGGGTGATGTCAGTAATCTGTATAGAGATATTGTTGACCTTTATCAATTCTATATCGACAATAAAAACAATCTTTCACAATCGTTTCCAAGCTTAATTAGAATGGCTTTGCGTTTACTTTGCGAGACTGCAGCAAAAGATAGAAGTAAAAACTTAGATGCTTTTATTAAGGATAATTTTCAAAATGCCAAAAAAGGCCTGGACCAAAATATTAAAACAACTTTATCGACACAAAATGTTAATTGACCGAATTAGGAAGATAGCAACTTTGCGACATAGAATTCATGTTTCTAATCTTGATGGAATATCTTTTGTAAATAAATTAAATAAACGAAAGGATGATGTTTTCATTTATTTAGACCCTCCTTATTTTTTAAAGGGAGCTGATTTATATATGAATTTTTATAGAAAAAAGGACCATGAAAAACTTGCTACTTATGTTTCCAAAATGAAAAAACGGTGGATGGTCTCATATGATAATCAAGAATTTATTCTAAATTTATATCAGGAACAAAGCAAAGTGCTTTATAAACTTTCACAATGTGCATCAAATCGTGTTGGGGATGAAATACTAATATTTTCTGATGGCATTAATTATTAAAATGCTACAAGAGCATTGCGGTCCCCGATAATAGTTGAATAATATTGCAATAAGTTTACCAGTATGAATAAAGCCTGCAACAATTACGTCACAGGCTTTCTTATTTAATCACATTTCATTTTATTTTCTTCCTCGGAAATTCCAAAGCAGCCTGTGCCGCAGCTAACCTTGCAATCGGCACTCTAAACGGAGAACAGCTTACATAGTTCATCCCCAGTTGATGAAAGAATTTTACACTGTCAGCATAGCCACCATGTTCACCACAGATACCAATTTTAAGATTGGGTTTTGCTTTGCGGCCTCGTTCTGTTAAAAGGGATAGCAGGATTATGTATGCTCGTAATAAGGAATTTCATCATGGCTCGCCTCTTCCTTTTGCTGCCAGTAAGCCATGGTAACGATATGCCCGTCTTTTGTTTTCAGCATCCGGCCGAAAATGGCGTTGATGGTATTGAAGGTATAATCAGTAACACCTACGGTAAAGGTATCGGGCAAGATAGTTTGTGGTTCGATGTTTGAAGTTTGAGGTTGCTCCGCCTCCCCGGTTGTTACTATTGGTTTTGGAACAGCTGCTATTTTTGGGGCTGGTGTAGGAACGGACATAACCGTGTAGCCGTTGCCTTCCAGTAATTCTTTAAGGAATGCTACTCTTTCGGGCTTTACATTCTTTTCCACGATGCCACATCTTACACCGTCCAGTTCTTCGTATTCATGATTTTTATTGAGTGCCATAATCTGGGAATATTGAATACTGAACAAGGAATGAAGAATGATGAAGTGAAAAAGCATACTATACTTCGAAATTCAATGTTCCTTGTTCGATATTAATTAATTATTTAATTAGTGCCTGAATGTAATCATATATCCAGCTTAACAAACCCACCAGTACAATACCTGCTCCGCAAATAATCATCGCCAGTTTCACGGTTCGATTTATTTTTATTGTTTCGACAGGCTGTTCATTTTTATCCATGAACATGGCTCTTATCACTCTTAAATAATAATACAACGAAACAATCATGTTCAGCGCCGCAATGATGATGAACCAGTAATTATTTCTGGCACTGCCGGCTGTTAATAAAAACAGCTTACCAAAAAATCCTGCTGTTGGCGGAATACCGGCGAGGGAAAATAAAGCCAATGCCATTATCCAGCAGAGGAAAGGATTGGTTTTGTACAGGCCTTTGTAGTCATCAACATTTTCTTTTCCAGAATGTGATGAGATAACTGATGCAACACCAAATGCAGCAAGGTTGGAAAAAACATAAATCAGTACAAAGTAAATCACAGCAGTGAGACCTGCATTATCATTACTGCTGATACCCACTAAAATAAAACCCACCTGTGCGATAGAGGAGAAGGCAAGGAATCGTTTAATGTTTTGCTGGCGCAATGCAAACAGGTTCCCAATTACCATGGTAGCAATCGCCAGCACCACTATCATGTTGTACCACATTTCCTGCATCGGCTGAAATACTTTGTACAGGGCCGACATGAAAATAAAAGCAATAGCTCCTTTTGAAATAACTGACAGGAAAGAAGTGACAGCAATAGGAGAGCCTTCATACACATCGGCTGTCCATAAATGGAACGGCACGATAGATAATTTGAAAGCAAAGGCGGTGAACAGGAATACGAATGCCAGTATCTGTAACGGGCTTCCGTCCAAATGCTGAGCTATTTCTCCGAAACTGATGGTTCCGGTGGCACCGTACATTAATGAAATGCCAAAAAGTAATATGCCGGATGAAAAAGCAGAAGATAAAATCATCTTCATAGCTCCTTCGGAAGAACGTTTTTTCTCGAGGTCAAAGT
>JAJAZO010000232.1 GCA_026785745.1 Chitinophagaceae bacterium
GCACTACAGATGAATTACAATTAATAACAACAGGAGCTGCAATGAATACCGATTGTTTTTCTTCTTTAAATGCAGCTATTAGTTTCAACCAGCCCTGTGCCGGTACACAATCGGCATCTGTTGTTACAATCAACTCACCGGTGGCGGCAGCAATACCCATTTCAATAGCTTTCTTTTTATAAGAATTGATGCCATCTTCTTTTAATTGCAATAATTTAACCGATGGATATTGCTGAACAATGCCGGCTGTTCCATCTGTGGAGTGGTCATCCACCACTATTACCTCGAATAAAGAGGAGGGATAAGTTTGCTCCTGTAATGCCTGTAACAATTGTCCAATGTTTGCTTCTTCATTCCTGGCAGGGATAATAACACTGATTTTAATGGAAGGGAAAGAAACGGACGGAACATAGTCCGGTATAGCTTTCCAGCTTTGCCAATAAAAAATTATCAGCAACGCATAAATGACGAAAAGAGAGAAGCAGATTATCAGTAAGGCCATTCGCACAAAACTAATTGAAATCTTTAACAGTATTGTTTTGAATAGACTGTACAATGTTTTATATTTCGGGTAGAATAAACTTAGTAACCAAACAAATTACCATTAGTGCAGATTTTTTTCGCCATACTTTTTTTATTGATAAAGAGCTGCGGCACTTCACAATCAAAAAGCCCTGCTGATATTGTTTCCTTTACAAAAAGCACTATGGGAAAACCGGTTTCATCGTCAAAAGGGTTATTGAAATGTGCCACCGCTTCTAACAATAATGGTAATACCATTGATACTGCCGATTGCCGGAATTTCTATTTTTATCCCGGGGATAAAAACATCCGGATTGTTTCCACCATTGAATTTCCGGCATTGATACTTGATACAGATTCTCTCAAATTAGTTAATTCAATTTCCTGGTTTAAGTCTTACCGGGAAAAAGATTCATCAACAAGTAAGAGGCGTTTTAAAATGGACAACAACAACATAAAACAATATTTCAAAACTTTATTTCATGCAGAAGGAACAGAGGATACCGGCTATAAAGATGAATATTATACAAATACAGTAACCAAGTGGTTGTTTGATTCTTTCAATGTTATAGTAGATGTGTCAACGTATTTCAAAAGAGGAAAACAGGACGAGTTTTCAGTACTGGCAATATATATTGTAAAAAAGCAGCCGTAAGGATTAACTAAGTAAAGCTTGCACTATTTCTTCGCTATGCTTTTCATGCAGTACCTGGTGGCCGGAATGAATAATAGTTAATGTGCAATGTTCTTCAATTCCTTTTCTGAATTTTTCTCCCACCGATGAGAGAATTATACGGTCATGCTTTCCATACACTAACCTTACCGGTGTTGAATTTGAACGGATATGATTTTTTATCCTGCTTACATCGGGTTTTAATTTTCGCAAAGTGGTCCATCGGGTATATAATAATCTTCTTACTTCTGCATCGCTGATATAGAAATTGACAAATTTGAAAATACTGGCATTAACAAGTTTTAGTTTGTTCAGCAATTTTAAAAAACCAAAGAACCAGCCCGGCTTCTTCATAGTAAAGGCAAAAAACTTATTTCCCAACCATGTTTGTGTGGCCAGCCAATACCAGCTATTCACTTTTAGCCCATCCGGAGCCAGCAATATTATTTTTTCTATTTTTTCCGGAATAGTTTCATAGAGACTTAGTGCTACTCTTCCACCCAAACTAAAGCCCATAAGAGTGAGCTTTGGATGGTGGTTGCCAGTAATTTGTTCAACAATTTGCTGAAGGTCACCATAGCTAAATGTTAGCCCATCATTCCAATCCGTTTTGCCATGAAAGGGAAGGTCTATAGCATAGAAAGTGTATTGATTGCCAGCATACTTAGCCAGGAAACCAAAGATGGCGGCTTCTTCGCCATAGCCATGAAAACAGACCACCGTCTTCGGCCCGGAGCCAAACTGGTAATACCCGATGGTAGAATTTCTATAACTAAGCCGATGGAGTTCCATATTTATAAGTGGAAGCAAATATTTTATGGAAAAATAAATTGCTCTTTTCAAAAATACTATTAATTTTGAATAGTTGCACAAACAACTATATGCCAAACAACCAATTTAAAAGAGGAGAACTTTACAGCTTTATCACCGGTAAGGCATCTACAGCCATAGCCCGGCGGCTGCAAAAAAAATTCAATACAGCAGGACTAAATATTACCATTGAGCAGTGGAGTGTGTTATATCATCTGTGGAAACAGGAAGGCATTAGCCAGCAGGAATTGTGCAATGCTACTTTCAGAGATAAGCCAAGCATTACCCGTTTAGTAGATAACCTGGAAAAATCAAATCTGGTTAAACGGGTGGCTTCAGAAAATGACAGGCGGATTAACATGATATACCTGACAAAGCAGGCGCAAAAATTGCAGGAAGAAACAATGGCTCTCGCAGATGAAACATTGAATGAAGCATTGATAGGAGTACCATCAGACAGAATAGATGTGTGCAAGGAAGTATTGCAGTTGGTGTATGATAATTTGAAATAAAAAACAAAAACTTTTAAAACCTTAATACAATGAGTACTGCAACAGCAACAAAAACAGTTCCGATAGCTATCGGGATGAAAGGCGGCGAATGGCTGGTAAAAGAATCTTCACCGGTTGAAACTTTTATTCCGGAAGAATTTGGTGAAGAACAGTTGATGATAAAGGAAATGTGTAACCAGTTTCTGGAGGCAGAAATATATCCAAATCTTGACCGCATTGATGACCTGGAGCCGGGCTTGATGAAATCGTTATTGTCAAAAGCTGGTGAGCAAGGTTTGCTGGCTACTTCTTTCCCGGAAGAGTATGGTGGGTTGGGTAAAGATTTTGTTACCTCCACTATCATTAATGAATACCTCGGTGCAGGCCATTCATTTTCTGTGGCAATTGCAGCTCACACAGGTATTGGCACATTGCCTATTTTATATTTTGGTACGCCGGAGCAAAAGGAGAAATATATTCCCAAATTGATTAGTGGTGAGTGGGCCGGGGCTTATGGATTAACAGAACCAAACAGCGGTAGCGATGCATTGGGCGCAAAATCAACGGCGAAGTTGAGCGATGATGGCAAGTATTATATACTGAACGGACAAAAAAGCTGGATTACTAACGGAGGCTTTGCACAAGTATATACCGTGTTTGCAAAAGTGGATGGAGATAAATTCACCGGCTTTATAGTAGAAAGAGGTACAGAAGGATTTACTCAGGGGCCGGAAGAACTTAAGATGGGCATCAAAGGCTCCTCAACGGTGCAGTTATATTTCCAGGATTGTAAAGTGCCGGTAGAAAATCTGTTGGGTGAAATTGGTAAAGGGCATAAGATTGCTTTTAATATTCTCAACATTGGCCGGTTGAAATTATGCGCAGCCGCTATCGGTGGCGCCAGAAAGTCATTGAGTGGAACGGTGGAATATGCAAGAACAAGAGAACAATTCAAACAGCCTATCTCCAACTTTGGTGCTGTAAAATATAAGCTGGCTGAAATGGCCATCCGGGTTTTTGTTGGCGAATCAGCTTTGTAC
>JAJAZO010000233.1 GCA_026785745.1 Chitinophagaceae bacterium
AATTCTTCGCCGGTTTTAGCAAGATTTTTTTCTTTTATATCTTTTTTGTTATGTTTGGCCCATGTTTTTGCGGTAGCTTTTTTCAATAATTCCAATGCCTCTAGTATTTCATTGATGCTATCAGGTGCCAGAAAATTGTATTCTATCTCCTGTAGTTTATTGGCCCGTTTATCCCGGCTGATATATTTCCCCACATTGCGGGAAAGTGCATACATATTATACATGAACCAATAGCCCGGCATTACCGTTAGCTTATCTGTACTTACTTCATTACTTACTAAGGAGAAGGGTATTGGGATATTTAATTCTGCCGGAAAATCTCCTTTTGCAATTAAAGTGAAGGATGCAAATTTTGAATTGTGCTTCAGGCTTACACATAGCCCCGGCCAAAAACCACGGCCTGCAATTATTTCACCGTCAGCACCTCTTGAGTTATGATTGGAGCCAATCGTAGCACCAGCGGCCATATTGCTTTGTCCTAATAACGTAGCAGCACAAAGAAATGAATTGTTATGGTGCTGTTCATGCGCCGGGAAGATGAGTGAATTTAATACTTCGCAGCAAGATATAGTAGAGTTATCGCCCAGGTAGGAGTTGATCAGCCTTGCTCCGTATTTTAATTGTGAATTAGAACCCATCATAAAGCGAACGGCTTTTACTCCATAAAAAATACGGCAGCCAAGGCCCACGATTCCGTTGACCAATTCACAACCTTCACCAATCTGAGATTTATCAGCAGGGCCTGAATTAATGGTGAGATTCTTTAATTTATTCGCCCCTTTTATATATGCATCAGTACCAATCCACACATCTTTGATGATGCCACAGTTTTTAATAACTGTCCTGTCGCCTATTTTTCCATAATAGCCTCTTTGTGTATCAAATCTTTTATCAGTAAACTCTTTAAACTTCTGTAATAACTTTTCATCATTCCTGTATTTTGACCAGAGCCACGCATCGCTTGCCAGCATTCCATTAAAAGGAAGTACGCTGCGGCCTGCATTTTCATTGCATATCTCCATCCATATACGGACGGTTTCTTTTTCTCCTTTTTTTAATACACCGTTACCAAACTTGGAGTGATTGGTTGTTGCCAGTTCATTAATATTTACCAGTATTACGTCATTGCCGGTAATGTAATGGCTCATGAAGTTTACATTATCAATTACCACATTGTCGCCAATATCACAACTGATGATAGTGCTGTTGTACAAACCTACCGGCATTCGCAGGGTATTAAATTCTACGAAACAGGGCTCCAGTTTGCCAATGCGTATTAAACCATAAAAAGCACAATTCTTTACCAGGGTGGGATTGAAGGCATCTGCTACCTCTACTTTTGTCCAATTGTCGGAGCTATTGGCATTGCGTTCCAGTATTTTTATTTCTGCGGGGGTGAGTTGTCTGTATTTAATACCGCTGCGGTTTTGAATATTGCGGAGATAGTATTCGTTCTTGCCTTTTGGGATAAATTCTTTTGGAATAAAATCATATCCTAAAGAAGCAATGGGTTTTTTGATGATGTTGTTCATGAAGCTGGTTTCTGGTTGCTTGTTTTCTTGTTTTGCCGCTTGTATTTTATGACCCCGGTTTAATCATATTTTCTCAAAAGGAATAATTGTATAAAAAGAAGAAGCCCCTATGCATTAGTGACACCAGTAACCAAAAACCAACAACGAGTTCCTATTCAACAGTAACGGATTTTGCCAGGTTCCTCGGCTTATCTACATCACATCCGTTTGCTACACCGATATAATAGGCCAATAATTGCAACGGAATCACACTTAGCATCGGTGCAAGAATTTCATCTGCTTCAGGAATTATCATTACATCCTCCGAAAGTTCCCTGGAAACTTCATCACCCTCAGTTATTACTGAAATAACCCTGCCTTTCCGGGCTTTTATTTCCTGCATATTACTCACTACTTTTTCATGATAAGCATCTTTAGTGGCAACAAAGACAACAGGTAAATTTTCATCTACTAATGCTATTGGGCCATGTTTCATTTCTGCAGCAGGATAACCTTCTGCATGAATGTAAGAGATCTCTTTTAGCTTTAATGCACCTTCCAATGCAATAGGAAAATTGTAGCCCCGTCCGAGATAAAGAAAATCCCTTGCACCCTTATATTTTTCTGCTAAGGCTTTAATATTATCGGTATGCTTTAATGTCCAGGCTGCTTTTTCTGGTATTTCCTCCAGTTCCTTTAACAGGTTCATATAGCGATCCTGTGAAATACTGCCTTTTATATAACCAATCTTCAACGCAATCATGGTGAGAACAGCCAACTGTGCAGTAAATGCTTTGGTGCTTGCCACACCAATTTCCGGCCCTGCATGAGTATAAGCACCGGCATGGCTCATCCGGGCAATGGATGACCCTACCACATTTACCACCCCCAATATAATAGCACCTTTTTCTTTCGCTTTTTCAATGGCCACTAATGTATCTGCCGTTTCGCCACTTTGTGAAATCGCAATGATAACATCACCCTTATTAATAACAGGATTTCTATACCGGAACTCAGAAGCATATTCTACTTCTACATTAATGCGGCATAGTTCCTCGAAAATATATTCGGCTACAAGCCCCGCATGCCAACTGGTGCCACAGGCTATCATCACAATCCGGTTAGCATTTACAATTTGTTCAGCATATTGCTGAATACCACTCATGGTAATAGTGCCTTCAACGGCATCTAATCTTCCTCTCAGGCAATCATATATTGTTTGTGGTTGTTCAAAAATTTCTTTCAGCATGAAATGCTCGTAAGCACCTTTTTCAATGGCCGCCAGTTCTATGTCTAATTTTTGAACATAAGGGGTTATTTTTTCATTACCCAGATTTTTCAAAATCAGTTCATCCGGTTTTACTATAGCCAGTTCATAGTCGTTTACATACACTACTTCTTTGGTGTATTCAAGCATGGGTGATGCATCAGAGCCGAGAAAATGTTCGCCTTTGCCAATGCCAATAACCAGCGGACTTCCTTTTCTTGCGGCAATAATGGTATCTGGTTTGTCTTCATCCAGCAACAGGATGACATAAGCACCAGTTACTCTTTTCAAAGCCACCCTTACGGCTTCTTCCAAATCACACTGGTTATTCTTTTTAATTTCTTCAATAAAATTCAGCAACACTTCGGTGTCGGTATCGCTGGTAAAAACGTAGCCTTTATTGCTTAACTCTTTCTTTAACTGCGAATAATTTTCAATAATACCATTATGGATCATCGCCAATTTGCCACTTGATGATTGGTGGGGATGTGCATTGCGGTCACTCGGCTCGCCGTGGGTGGCCCAGCGGGTATGGCCTATGCCAACGTTGGCATGCAGGTCTTTACCAATGATGCTTTCTTCCAGTTCAGCCACCTTGCCTTTTTTCTTATATACTTTCAGACCGCTGCCATTTTGCAGGGCAACACCGGTGCTGTCGTAACCCCGGTATTCCAAACGTTTCAATCCTTTAATGATAATGGGATAAGCTTCCCTGGAGCCGGTGTATCCAACAATTCCACACATTGGTTTTTACGTTTTAATTGAGCCTGTTGTCTTTTATAAAGACAAAGTTGCGGCAAAGGTATAGATTTCAAAACATGCAAACGTTTGATTGATTGCAAAGCTAAAATCTGAAAAATAAGGCATACGTCCAAACAGATTGTAGCGGAAAGTGATGGTTTAAAGCAATACTCCCTTTAATATTAAGAAAGCCGTGCCAAAATAAATCAGCAAACCTGTTACATCTACCAGCGTAGCAATAAATGGGGTAGAGGAAGTGGCAGGGTCGGCTCCCAATCTTTTTAATAATAAGGGAAGCATGGAACCCATCATAGTGCCCCACAAAACAACACCAATGATGGCGATACCTATAGCAAACCCAATCCGGATAAAATGTTCCCCAAATAATCCGAAAAAATGATAGCCACCAAAAACGATAAAGAAACCAAGTATGCCCAACGTCACTCCCATAAAGAGGCCGGATTTTATTTCTCTTTTAGCAATGCGCCACCAGTCATGCACCGTTATTTCTCCCAATGCCATGGCCTGAATAATAAGGGTAGCTGCCTGCGAGCCACTATTTCCTCCACTCGAAATAATTAATGGAATAAAAGTAGATAGCACCAACACCTGTTCCAGGGTTTTTTGAAAACCCGACATCGCAGCGATAGTCAGTGTTTCTCCTACAAATAAAATGATAAGCCAGATAATTCTTTTTTTAAACAGTTTAAATAATGGAACATCCAGGTAAGGTTCATCCAAGGCGGCTGTACCACCCATTTTTTGCATATCCTCGCTAAACTCTTCACCAGCCACCCACAGAATATCATCAATGGTAATGATGCCCAGTAATTTATTGCTTTTACTAACTACCGGGAGGGCTACCCGATTATTCATTTTAAAAATTTCACTTGCCATTTCCTGGTCATCTTCCGGATGCAAGGCGATAAAACGGTCATCCATCAGTTCTGATACTTTTTTATCAGGCGGGTTTAAAATGAAATCCCTGATACGGATATCATCCAGTAATTCACCTTTATCATTAATTACATAAATAACGTTGATGGTTTCGCTGTCTTTCCCATACTTACGAATGGTAGAAAAAACTTCTTCAATGATATTCCACGGATACACATACACATAGTCAGGTGTCATCAGC
>JAJAZO010000234.1 GCA_026785745.1 Chitinophagaceae bacterium
CCCCCTGAACTGCGTTCGCAACCTTCGTTTAGCTCGGTTGTCCTAAAGGAGAGACTTAGATCAACGAGTCATTTTAATATTATGTTATTCTTGATAGGAGTAGGTTAGTGAGTTTTAAAGTTTAGGCCACATCCCCTGCCTGGAGGGGCGAACTAAATGACATCTGAAATTAAAACGACTTGGGGTGGGTCGCTGAATAGAATTACTGAAGTTGATAACAAAATAAATGAAACGATTTTACTTCCTCATAGCCATCCTCCTCTTCACCTCCTTAGCACAAGCACAGGTGAATGTGGATAGCTTACAGGCTGTAGTAAATTCGAAACGGCCATACAGCGAGAAAATAAATGCTTCGCTGAAAATTCTGGAAACATTTGAATTAAAAAATTTTGATTCCACACTTATAGAAGGCGAAAAAGCACTGGCACTGGCCCGAAAAAATACTGATTCCATTGCTGTAGCAGAAATAAAACGACACATCGGGGTGGCCAGTTATTTCCAGGGAAAATATGATGTGGCGGCAAAAAACTATTATGAATCTGTAGCCATTCTGGAAAAAGTAAATGAACCTAAAAAGTTAGCACCTGTATATAATGAATTAGGAAAACTATACCGCAAAACCAGAGACCTTGATAAAGCCATGGAGAACTATGACAAAGCTGCTTCAATTTTTAAGCAGTTAAAAGACACCGGCGGCATCTCCATGATATTAAATGAATCAGGAGTAGTATATGAGTACAAAGCTGATTACAAAGAAGCATTGAACCGTTACAACTCTTCGCTGACACTGGCCGAAAAAAAAGGGGACTCATTAAGTGTATCGTATTCTCTCAGCAATATAGCAGGTGTTTATGTAATTGAAAAAAAGTATGGCGAAGCAGAAGCAAATTTGCTCCGTGCTTTAAACATCCGACGTCTCCTGAAAGATAGTTTTGCTATTGCCCTCACCTACTCCGACCTCGGTGTGGCTATGAATGGCAAAGGTGATTATGACAAAGCCACTTCTTATTTACAAATGAGCAACAAATTGGCAGAAACACTGCGATATATAGAACTGCAATCCAACAATTACAATGAACTGGCCAGTGTAGCCCAACGAAAGGGCCGTTACCAGGAAGCTTATGAATATTTTCTGAAACGGTCTTACTTGCGGGACAGTTTGTATGCAATGGAAAAAACAAAACAGATAGCAGAGCTGAATACAAAATATGAATCAGCAAAAAAAGAACAGCAGATACAACAACAGCATAGCCGCATCCGTATGCAGAATTTTTTATTTATCGGTATTGGTGGTTTGATATTGCTTACCGGGCTGTTAATTTATTCGCAATACAGGCGCAATAAACTCCGGCAGGAAACAAAAATGAAAACTGAGATGATGAAGCAGCAGGAAATGGCGGTAAAGGCTGTTATAGAGGCTGAAGAAAATGAACGGCAACGCATCGCCAAAGATCTGCATGATGGAGTGGGACAAATGATGAGTGCTGCCAAAATGAATCTATCCGCTTTTGAATCAGAAATAAAATTTGACAACGAAGAACAAAAAGAATCGCTGCAAAAAGTTATCCAGTTGGTAGATGAAAGCTGTAAAGAAGTAAGGACTGTATCTCATATCATGATGCCGAATGCTTTGTTGAAAAATAATCTGGCAGCTGCTATTCATGACTTTGTAAATAAACTGAATAATAAAAATCTGCAAGCCCATGTAAATACCGTTGGGCTTGACGAAAGAATGGGCTCTAACATTGAAACCGTTCTTTACCGGGTGATTCAGGAATGTGTACACAATGCCATTAAACATGCGGGGGCCACCACATTAGACATTTCTCTTATCCGTGATAAAGAAGGCATCAGTGGCACTATCGAAGACAATGGTAAAGGTTTCGATGTAGCCGACAAAGAAAATTTTGAAGGCATCGGCCTCAAAAACATAACTACCCGTATCGAATACCTGAAAGGCACAGTGGACTTTGATTCTGCACCCGGCCGGGGAACGGTAGTGGCATTTCATGTACCCTTTTGAAAATTGATAGTTGAGCATTGAATATTGAACATTTTCTAAGTATAGAAGGAAATGTTCAATACCCAATTTTCAATATTCAATGTCCAAACAGGCTTGAACAGGAGGTCATTTCTGCACTTTAACATTTCCCCAACTGTAACCCACTCCACCCCTGCATCCATACTATCGTCAACCGGCTGACAAAATGAACAAAACCAATTTAGACTTTTTAGACTACCTGACGTAGCTTGCAAAGTCAGACCACACAATCACTAATGACAATGAAAAACGGAAAAATTACACTGGCCCTGGTAGATGACCACCAGATAGTTATAGACGGATTAACCTCCCTGCTGAAAGGTCATGATAAATTCAAATTTGCCTTTGCCACCACCAACAGTGGTGAAGTGATAGAAAAAATAGCACAAACCCCCATTGATGTGTTATTGACTGATGTAATGATGCCGAAACTACCCGGCAACCAGTTAGCCAAACAAGTAAAAGAAAAATATCCGGATGTAAAAATATTGGCCCTCTCCATGAGTGGCCAGGGCGACCTGGTCAATGAAATGATAGAAGATGCCGACATCTCCGGCTATGTATTAAAAAATATCGGCAAGCAGGAATTAATAACGGCTTTAGAAAAAATTGCTGACGGCGGAATTTATTTTAGTGATGAAGTAATAGATGAACTGCAACGCACCAGCCAGCGAAAAAAACAAAATGCCGAAGCCCACCTTACAGACCGGGAAATAGAAATCATCCGGTTGATAGAAAAAGAATACAACAACAAACAAATAGCGGAAACACTATTTATCAGCGAACGTACTGTAGAAACTCACCGTAAGAATATTTTTCGTAAAACCAACACCAACTCTGTTATTGGATTGGTGAAGTATGCGTATGAGCATAAGTTGATATAGTAACAGACTCTGTGAGCTCATTCTATTTCTTCAGGTTGTATTGTGCTAACGACAATACAAAAAGTGTAACATTAACTTGTTGATCTGCTTATACCATCTTTTTTGAGAACTGTACCTTATATAATAAATTTAGGTACTATTGGTGACAACCCTAAAACGACATTCCGTTCACCTTCAAGTAACAGGACGAGTCAGACTCTGCTTACCGCACATTGAAGCACATTTGCAAGACACAAAAAACCCCGACACAAAGCAAATTTCGAATGCTTTCAGAACAAAACAGCTGCAATTCCCAACACACAGCAAACAGTCTGCGGTTCGACAGATAACCACAACCTTTCTTTAAATTTGCAAACCACTACACGGTGGACAGATAACATGAAACTCTACATAAAAAATATGGTTTGCAGCAGATGTAAAATGATGGTGAAAGCCCAATTGGAAAACAAAGGGCTTCGTCCCCTATCTGTCAATTTGGGTGAAGTGGAAATTGAAGAAGAGTTATCAAAAGCCCGGTTATCACAGTTGGACACATCATTAAAATCTGTGGGCTTTGAACTCATTGACGACAAAAAAAGTCAAACCATTGAGAAAATAAAAAATGTAATTATAAAATTAGTGCATCATTCCGACCACAATATTAAAACAAACCTTTCTGCATTTATCACTTCACAAATACACCAGGACTATAATTATTTAAGTAATCTTTTTTCCGCAATAGAAGGCACAACCATAGAAAAATATTTTATTACCCAACGCATCGAACGGGTAAAAGAATTGATAGTGTATGACGAATTCACTTTATCGGAAATTGCTGACCAGTTAGGCTACAGCAGCGTGGCGTATCTATCCAACCAATTTAAAAAAGTAACAGGGTTTACACCCAGTTATTTTAAATCACTTAAAGAATACAAAAGAAAGAATATTGAAGAACTGTAAATTTTACAACTCTTATACAAAATTCCATAATAGATTGCCCGAACATCTGAATTACCTTTGTGTCAAACAAAAAAATAATGACACATACTTATAAAGTTACGGGCATGACCTGCGGCAGTTGCGAAGCCAAAGTAAAAAGCAGTTTACTCATGTTGCCCAACGTTACCGAAGTGGAAGTTTCAAAAGACAGTCAAACCGCAACTATAACAATGGAAAAACATGTTCCGCTTACCATGTTTCAAAATGCTTTGGACAAAAAATATTCTATTACAGCACTGGAACATAGCGAACCCGCCGAACAGACTAAAAACTGGTTGGCTACATACAAACCAATCCTATTGATTTTTGGTTACATCTCCACCCTATCAATTATTGCTGCAACAAAACAAAACACTTTTCATTGGATGCAAGCCATGAATGTTTTTATGGCAGGCTTCTTTCTCACTTTCTCATTCTTTAAATTGCTCGACCTGAAAAGCTTTGCCGAAAGCTACAGCATGTATGATGTTGTGGCAAAAAAAATAAAAGGATGGGGTTTTATTTATGCCTTTGTTGAATTGGCATTGGGCATTGCTTACGCTACGAATTTTCAACCTTTGGTTACAAATATTGTTACGTTAATTGTAATGACCGTCAGTATTATCGGAGTTTTGCTAAGTGTATTGAACAAACGCAAAATACAATGTGCCTGTTTGGGTGCAGTTTTCAATCTGCCTATGAGTACAGTTACCATTATAGAAGATGCCTTAATGATAGTAATGAGTGCTGTAATGCTGATGATATTATAATTATGGCATGGTATTATCAACTAAGTATTAAAACTATCAATTATGAACAATAATCAAAAACTTATTCAGGATTAAATAATGCAAAAAACATGCAGCTATGCATCAACATTGAAAGGAATGTGCAGTTTTATGGAGGTCTTTTTTGCAGAATAGTGTAAAAAAATAATTAATCAATTATCCAAAACAGGGTTTAAAATCCCCATTTTATCAGCTTAAGTTATAATGTACATTTACAAAGTGAAAAAAATAATAGTCATACTCCTTTTCTGATCTTTGGTTCTGCCACCATGGGAGCTACTATTCATTTACACTATTGCATGGATGAGTTTGTAAGCTGGAGTTTATGGCATAGTAATAAACATAGCGACTGTGGCAAGTGCGGCATGAAAGAAAAGAAAGGCGGTTGCTGCAAATACTTATCTTGATACAGCTCCAGCTCATAACTTCCATCTTCTTTAGTAATGCTGCCATGCTTATACTATTTTACCTGCACACTGGCAAAAGCAAGAGGTTCCATTTTTGCATTGGCAACTTTTCCATATACTTTCACAGATTGGGCGGTGGCAGAAAAGCCAGGAAGCAGTAAAGAGATGATGAGTAAGTTTTGGTGTATAGCAGTTGACGTAAAAATAAACTGATATTATCATCAGTGCTTTGTTGCCATCACTAAAACGCAAAGTTTTCCGAAATATTTAACAGGACAGCTATTTTGATTCAGAAACAAAATAGAGAAAGTGATTCTGTCATAAAAACATATTACCTCCAGGCATTCCTGAACCTATCCCATGTCGTCAATCCAATCTTAAACTGAACGGGGTTATTAAATTTATTGGCAATAGAACCTACTACATATATTCCCAGTTTCACTCTTGCCAATGGATTAAAAGGCCATTTAAAAACCCGTTCAAGACCGGTAAAAAATTCAAAATACCGTAGGCTTCTCTCTTTGGTAACTAAAAATCCGCCGCCGGCAATCTCTTGTAGCTTTAATTTTTTCATAAAAGGGATCCGGTTAATCAGAAAGCCATTGAACTCATGCACTAAGTTGCCTTGCCAGAAGCGGTCAAAGACCGGGAAGGTGGAGTCTAACCCCTGGAAAGATTTCTGCGGGTTCTGAAAAAATAACGGGTCGCCCTGTCGCATAAATTTGTAATCAATGATGCGCAGGTCTTTGGTATTTAAAAAATCACCTGTCTTTATAATATAAGCTGTTTGCCCTGCCACACCGAGATTGATATGTTGTTCTACTCCAAATTCGAGATAATCAAAATCTATTTTACTGGTAAATAATTGAGGAACCCCTTTTCTCCATGTTACATAAAATGTAGGCCACTTAGAACCGAGATATATTTTTTCCTTCGCATCCCGTATAAATTTCAGCTTGGGAGTAAAGAACAATTTCGTTTCGCTATAGGTAGCATTGTATGGTTCAAAGTCAACCGGGGGGTCATTAGAAATTCCGAAAATACTATCCGCATTGTTGCCCACTTTATAATCGCTTACTGAACGGCGAAAGGCCACTTCAAATTTATTCAGCAGGCGCAGGCCGTTTAATATGTTGAACTGATGACCTATTTCCAACGAATTATTAAGATAAATATTACTCCTTTTCAGCACATTTACCCATGCATCACCAGGATAAATAAATTCAAAGTTCCGGCCTGCACTTATGTTTAATTCAGCTTTGTTAAAGGGATTATACATCCGCTTTATACCAACAGTCCCATTCACATCTTGATTGCGAAAACCATAACTCACATCTGCTTCCATCTCTAATTTTTTTCGAGATGGATACGTTTTACGA
>JAJAZO010000235.1 GCA_026785745.1 Chitinophagaceae bacterium
CTGTAAGGATGCTTCTTCCATTCAGCGGTTGCGGGCACAGATCGATGAGGAAGACAAAACAGATGAGATAACTACCAGCCTGAACAGGATGGAGAAAGTGGCGCAGCAGGAGTTTTATGAGGTTGGTTATATGTTGGAAAAAGCTATCAGCTATATAATGCCCGATGATCCTGATTTTGCAAAATCGCTGTTGGGTCGTATGTATTTTTTTAAAGCAAGGGGTTATTTTGGAAGAAGCCGCAAGTTGGTGGATAGAAACAGTGCATTTGAGTTTGCTTACACAGCCTACGCTGCTGATAAAAATGCTGCCTATCTTCTCAACACTTTATCTTCTCTGCATCTTGATAACAACCGGTTAGACAGTGCCGTTTATTATGCCAAGAAGGCCATCATTGCAGCACCGAAATGGAGATACCCTTATGTAACACTGGCTTTTGCTTACAAAACATTAAGCCGTCCTGATTCCGCTATTAAATATTACCGCAAATCAATAGAAGTTAGTCCTGATAATGCAGATGCCTATGTTGACCTCGGTCATTATTACTATTCTCTCTCAAAAGGTGATTCTGCCATCAGCTATTATGAAAAGGCGCTGAGTATTGAACCCAATAATCCCTATGCCAGCAAAAATATCGGTTGGGTAAACTATACCCGTAAAAATTATGGCCGGGCAATCAGCTACTTCAAGCAGAGTATTGCGGCTAATCCAAAATTTATTAATTCGTATAATGGATTGAGTAAAACTTTTTTTGAAATCAAACAGTTTGATTCTGCCCGAATCTATTATTCAAAAGCCTTTGCTAATTATCCTGATAAATCTATTGTAAATATCTATATCGGAAATTTTTATAAAGAATTAAAAGAGTATGATTCTGCCAAAGTGTATTACCGCATGGCAGCAGCGTTGGATCCTAATTACGAAGAAGCCTACAACAGTCTTGGGGGCATCAGTTTAACATTGAAACATTTAGACTCTGCTACTTATTACTACCGCAAAGCTTTGGTGGCTAATCCTTATTCAGCTTATGCCCTTATTAATATTGGTATGGTTTTTAAAGAATTGAAAATGCCGGATTCTACTTACAGTTATTTTCAGCAAGCCGTAAAGCTTGAGCCGGGTAACCCTTCGATTCTTAACAACTTTGGTGCTATTTTCGGGCAGGAAAAAAAATATGATTCTGCCAAGTCTTATTTCAGAAGGGCCTTAAATATAAAGCCGGATTATAAACCAGCTTCCAACAACATCATTAAAATATTTAAAGATCAGAATCAACTGGACTCTATTACTTATTTCATGAAAAGCTCATCACTGTTTGATATTAACAGCACTACGTTCATGAATGATCTTGGGATGGCCTTCTTTGACCAGAAAAGATATGACTCTGCAAAATGGTATATTCAAAAAGCAGTACAGTTGGATCCGGGAAATGCACAGTTTCACAGCAACCTCGGATTAGTATTTCAGGGAATGAAGGATTATAAATCGGCAAAGGCAAGTATGCAACAGGCATTGGATATTGATCCTGAGAATCCGATTGTGTGGACAAATATTGTAAGTGTATTCCGGCAGTTAAAAATGTATGATTCTGCCGCCTACTATTTTAAAAGGCAGCTTTTCAAAAAAACTGATCCGGGGGCGAAGTCCTACTTTACTATCGGTAATTTTTACGATGATATGAAGGAGTATGATTCTGCCATTCTTTATTTCAAAAAAGTGATTCAACTTGATCCTAAATATGCACCTGCATACACACAGACTGGCGGTGTATTTATGAAGATAGAAATGAATTATTCAGCTTTGGTATATCTGAGCCAGGCGGTAAAACTTGATCCTAATTCTGCAACAGCAGCACTTAATCTTGGATTGGTCTATAACAGTTTACAACGTTATGATCCGGCCATTGAATCTATACAAAATGCCATCCGTCTTGATCCTGCAAAGCCCAAAAACTATTTTACCCTGGCCTGTAGTTATGCCCTGAACAATAAACAAGATATAGCTATTTCCTATTTGCGGCAGGCTTATGAAAAAGGGTATAAGAATGTTGAAGCCCTTATCACCGATACTGATCTGGCAGGCTTAAAGGATAATAAAGACTTCCAGGCCCTGTTGGATAAATATGTACCGGACTGGCGGAACCGGTAGCACAATACTGCTTTTTCCTGTTGGCATTTTTGCCTTATATTTGCCGCCCATATATTCGGATGGCCCCGTAGCTCAACTGAATAGAGTATCTGACTACGGATCAGAAGGTTATAGGTTTGAATCCTATCGGGGTCACAAAAAGTAAGCATTTGCGAAGTAATATTTGCAGATGCTTTTTTATTTAGATTCAACTTTAATATTTTAAATACACGTCATAAATATTTTACAATAATTAATAAAATACTTCACTTTTTGTGAACTTTTATTATCTTTACATCAGTATAAATGAAAGTCAGGCTAATTAAGAGAAAGTCAGTTGAAGCTTTCGCTTTACAAAATGCAAGAAGCAGGAGTTCTTTCAGGCTTTGGTTAACTTTTCTAAAAATGGCCTATTGGGCTGAGCCGGGAGATATTACTGAAACCTTTGGGTCAGCAGATTTGTTAGGTAATGGAAGCGACAGAGTGGTGTTTGATATTGCAGGTAATAATTACAGGATGATATGCAAATATCATTTCGGGGTAACAAGGGTTCATTTATACATAAAATGGATAGGCACACATGCTGAATACACTAATCTTTGTGATGATAGCAAACAATATACCGTGAACAGCTACTAAAATAATTACAATGGAAACTTTACAATATAAAATTATTAAAACTGATGCACAATACAACAGGTATTGTGATGCACTCGAAGCATTGGTTGACAGCGGCAAGAAAACCAAAGCAGTTCAGGATGAAATAGAATTGCTTACCCTGCTAATTGAAAAGTATGATGCAGATCATAATACTTTTGAACTGGCTGACCCAATAGCATTATTAAGGTCTTTAATGAAAGACCATAAAATGAAAGCAGTTGATTTAGCTAAGCTGCTGTATGTAAGTGAAGGTCTTGTTTCTGATATGCTCAACTACAAGAAAGGGTTGTCTAAAAATACCATCCGTATCCTTTCTGAAAGGTTCAAACTTAACCAGGATGCTTTTAACAGGCCCTATGAATTGCATGTGCCTGCAAGCTCCAAATTTAAAGATGCAAAAACGATGAACTCCCGGAAAAAAATGGCAAAAGCTTCCTGAAAGTATTAAGTATTCTGACCAATGCCAGTATTGTATCATAAGAAATAAATGCAAAAAGCCGGACAATCTGCCCGGCTTTGGTATTTTCTAAAGCTTGTTATTAATCTTTAAACTTTGACAATAAACGAAGTATCTCCAGATACAACCACACTATTGTTACCAGCAAACCAAAAGCACTATACCATTCCATGTATTTGGCGGCTCTTACTTCAACACCCTTTTCTATAGTGTCAAAATTAAGTAACAGGTTAAATGCAGCAAGACCAACTACCAGTATAGAGAACCCTATGCCGAGTGGTGTAGCAGCATTAGTAAATGAACCGATAGGTGAACCCATTGCCAAATAAGTAATCCATTGAATAAGATAAAACACACCGATAGCTATAGTGGCAACTGTTACTACGGAACGTAATTTTTTGGTAACCTTAATAATTCTATACCTGTATAGGAGGAACATAACAAGTGTAACAAGTAGTGTTAAGGCTACAGCCTGAGTAGGTAATCCGGGATATGCATGATTATACATGGCAGAAATAGAACCAACAAAAAGCCCTTCTAATATGGCATAGGCCGGTGCGATGTATGGCGCCCACTTCATTTTAAACATCATCAAAAGAGCTAATGCTAATCCACCAAATACACCTGTCAGCATTAACGGCATGGGATCACTGCCCTGATCATATTGGCTCCATGCAAAAAGTGTTGAGGCAATCATCAATGCCATAAGAACACCGAATTTATTCATAGTGCCTTTAATCGTCATTTCTTCGCCGGTGCTGATTCCTTCTAATATCGTTCCCTGGTAGGTTTTTTCCTGCAGGGTAGGATTACTTGATTTAAATAGAGCCATACTTATTTTATTTTAGGAGATAAATGTAAGAACAAATCATAAAAGAATATAGTTAATAATGCCACCGGACAAATGCTTCCATAGCTGCATAGTGGGTCAACCCCAAATCTGCATAAAGGTTAGCGGTGTCAGCATTTCTTTCTTCGGCCCGATGCCAGAATTCTCTCGAATCACTTCCCTGGAAGGGCACCATATCTTTTTGTGATTGGTGAATGAAAATGCCAAAGCGATTCTTTA
>JAJAZO010000236.1 GCA_026785745.1 Chitinophagaceae bacterium
GGCTATACACCCAATAGTAGGCTTCATCATCCTGCAGTTCGGTAAGGCCTGCCTGCACAAGGCCAAGCAATAACCATAAACTGTAAAAAACTAAACGGTGATTTTTTTGAAAAAATTCTTTCATGTGCAGTACGAAAGTAGCAACAATTATTTCAGTAATTCGTCAACACCCTGAATTGCTTTGTGCAGCCGTTCATTATAATCACCGCTAATATCAATCCACGGAACAGATTGATTAATCATAATGTCTTCATAGATATTATATAGTTTCTGACGGCTGGCCAGGTCAGGATATTCCCTCAGCTCATCTTTAACCCAGGGCAAATCAATATAACAAAGCAAATACAAGTCATATTGCCTTTTTACAATTTCGTCCAATATAAATTGGTGACATTTTTCAAAAACAAATTCACACCATACTTTGGCCACATACATATCCGTATCAATAAACAAAGGAAGATGTTTTCCATTCTCCATCATTGTTTCCGATTGATTTTCCAGCAGGGTGGCATATTCATCTTCCAGGGCCAGTTGCCCTTTGGCAATTATTTCTAAATCTTCAAAATCATAATTGGTGCCATTAACCAGCAAATATTCCCTCGCAAACTCCGGGCACCACATTGTTTCATAGTGCTGTGCCAATTGTTCGCACAACGTACTTTTGCCTGTGCTTTCAGGACCGAGGATGACGATTTTTTTAAGCACTTACTTTTTTTGTTTTTTTAATCCATTCAACTAATCCTATTACTGCCAGGATAAGAAATATAAGATATTGTACACTTGTAAAAACAGCCCCCTTATAAAAGTAAAGTGGAATAGAAGCTATGTTTGTGATGATCCACCAAATCCAGTTCTCTACTTTCTTTCTTGTCATCTGCCACATGCCTGTGTAGGCTGCTGCCGACGCAAACGAATCCCCCAGCGGTACACTGCTGTTTGTATAGTTTTTTAAAATGAAAAATAATACTACCCAGCTTATAATAAAGAAGGTGATACAGATAATCCAGTCTTTTTTAGTGTTGTAAGTTATAGCCAATGTTTTGCCGTCTTTTTTTCTGCTCCACACATACCAGCCATAAAGGCTCATGGCGGTGTAATAAAAATTAAGACTGCCTTCTGCATACAGGTTCCACCAGCTAAAACAAAACCAGGTGTATAAAACAGTATTGATAATACCCGTTGGATAAACCAGAATATTTTCCTTTCTTGAATAAAGCACACTTACGATACCAAAAAATACTGCTACATATTCCAGCCCGGAAGTATTTTTCATCCCTTCAATAAACTGCTGATATATTTCCTGCAATGAAAGTATTTTATCAAAAATAGTTACTCTGGCTTGCTGTTACGATACTTTTTAAAACCCCTCAGGTATTTTATTCCTTTCGAAGTTTGAAAACGGGTGGCTATCTGTTGCCACTGCCCGCCGCCAGAACGCCACACTAAAAAATGAAGGTGAGATACAGCCGCAAAGCCGGTTTTACCACTCAGGGCAATTACTTGCCCTTGCTTTACCGTGTCGCCAACATTTACCAAAGCACCATTGTGTTGCAGGTGCCAGTAACCAGCTCTTGAGCCATCGGCATGCTGTATTACAACGTTGTTTCCATCAGACCGGTATTTTTTATTGAACCCTCCTTTTTTTCCATCTTCTTTTACCCGTACTACTACACCTTCTCTTGCAGCAGCAATATTGGTTCCCCTTTTCATATTAAAATCAAGAGCAGCTCTTTCTTTGTGAGTGAAGCCACTGAAATAACCTTGTACCACACGAAATGATTTGCCTTCTTCATATGGAAGGGCATACACAAAACTGGTATCGTCTTTTAGTATTCCTTTTTGTAAAAGCTTTGTTTCGGTACGCAACGGGTTTTTGCTGACCGAACAACTTGCTAAAAATAGCAGGGAGACGTACAAAAAATATTTCATCAGTGTAAAAATAAGTTCATCCTGAAAACTTCCGCCTTCATAATTATTTAATTGTTTGCCAAATAAAAATGGTGTAGCTTTTCTATCCGAAATTTTTAAACAAAAAGCTAACGTTATGACAACACAAGAAGTGGCCGCACGGTTCAATGAACTGGCACAAACAGGACAATGGGATAAAGTACAGGGAGAATTATATGCAGATAATGCCGTAAGTATTGAACCAGCTCATGCCGCCGCCATGGGAATGGGTAATGCGGAAGGCTTGGAAGCGATTAAGAAAAAAGGGGAAGCCTTTGGCGCAATGGTGGAAGAAATGCACGGAGGTTATTCAACCGAACCGGTAATAGCAGGAAATCATTTTTCAGTTGCTATGGGCATGGATGTAACAATGAAAGGTGCAGGCAGAATGAAGCTGGATGAAATAGCTGTTTATGAAGTGAAGGACGGGAAGATTGTAAAAGAACAATTCTTCTTTTAAGTAAAGGAACTTTAATTTTTTTGCCTGCTTGCACCGAAGCTTCAGCAAAGGCAAACCGGGAAGACGGTAAGAAATGAATACTTACCGTCTTATTTTCTTTCCGGCAATTTTTTGTATTTCATAATTCAATTACTTTGTGCTATGCACAAAAAAATTCTCCTGCTCGGCTCTGGCGAACTCGGTAAAGAATTAGTTATTTCCTTAAAGCGATTGGGTCAAACAGTAATTGCTGTTGACAGTTATCCAGATGCACCAGCCATGCAGGTAGCCGATGGATTTGAAGTAATTGATATGCTGAATGGTGATCAGTTAGATACTATTGTTGCAAAACATCAACCCGATTTAATAGTTCCGGAAATTGAAGCCATAAGAACCGAACGGTTTTATGACTACGAAAAGAATAAGATACAAGTAGTGCCGAGTGCCAAAGCTGCCAATTTTACTATGAACAGGAAGTTGATCAGAGATTTGGCAAGCAAAGAACTGGGCTTACGAACAGCAAAATACTTTTATGCCACTACGTTTGAGGAATTTGATAAAGCAGTAAACGAAATTGGTTTGCCCTGCGTGGTAAAGCCGTTGATGTCTTCATCCGGAAAAGGGCAAAGTGTATTACGGAATGAAGCTGATAAACAAACCGTGTGGGAATATGCAATCAATAATTCAAGAGGCGACATTCAGGAAGTAATTATTGAAGAATTTATTTCTTTTCATACAGAAATAACATTGCTGACGGTTACACAAAAAAAGGGAGCAACATTATTCTGCCCGCCCATTGGCCACCGGCAAGAAAGAGGCGACTACCAGGAAAGCTGGCAACCTGTCGCCATCAGCGAAAAAGAGTATAATGATGCCTGCGACATGGCGAAAAAAGTTACTACAGCACTAACCGGTGCTGGTTTATGGGGAGTAGAATTTTTCTTAACGGACAAAGGAGTGTACTTCTCAGAACTAAGCCCACGGCCACATGATACAGGCATGGTTACATTGGCAGGAACACAAAACCTTTCTGAATTTGAATTGCATGCCAGAGCTATTCTCGGGTTACCTATTCCTGAAATAAAACTGGAAAGAGCCGGAGCCAGTGCTGTAGTACTATCTAATAAATCAGCAGAACAATTTACAATAGCAGGAATTGAAAATGCATTGCAACAAACAAATACTGACGTAAGAGTGTTTGGCAAACCAACAACAAGACCTTATCGGAGAATGGCTGTAGCATTGGTGTATGATAATACAGATGCAAACGTAAATGAGTTACGAAAAAAAGCAATGGATACAGCAGCGATGATAAAAGTAGATTAAGGAATACAGGTAGGCCACAGATTACACGGATTTACACAGATTAATACAAAATGGATTATAGTTGTTATCCTCTCTAAGAATTGCTTCGCAATTCAATCTGTGTTAATCCGTGTAATCTCTGGCAAAAAAATATTGCGAAGAAATTAATTTTATACCATGTCAATAGAAAAAATAAACCTCAGCGAAAAACTATCTCAGTTCTCCGATTACTTCAATCCAAGGATTGTGGGAGAACTAAACGGGCAGCAAGCTTGCCAGCCGTGGCTGGTGAAGCTGGTGAAATTCCAGGGAGAATTTGTATGGCACCATCATGATAATGAAGATGAATTATTTTATGTGGTGAAAGGAAGTTTTGATATGCACCTGCCGGATAAAATTATTACCATCAACGCCGGTGAATTTTTAATCATGCCCCGTGGAGTAGAGCATAAGCCAGTGGCAAAAGAAGAAGTAGAAATAATGCTGTTTGAACCGGCCTCAACCGTTAATACAGGGAATGTAGAAAATGAGCTGACAAGAAAAGAGTTGAAATATTTGTGATACTATCAGCGAAATCATTTCAATCATTAAATCTTTGATTCACACATCTTTTTTAAATTACTCAATCCCTGCTCAAACTGGTGATTAAGATTCTTTGTAATCATTGGCCCCATCAGGCTGGCAATGGGCCAGGGTAGTTCTCCGCTATTCTGCCACGATACTTTAGTATCAGTACCATCGCCCCATGATTCAAAATGCCAATTGTCTTTAGCTTTTGATTTGAAAGGCTTCAAAAACTCAAGGTCAAAATGAATATGTTTATCATCCATACTGTTCAGCGTTAGGCTGCCTACGCCAACTTTTTTTCCCACCCAGGCATATTTATGACCGGGTGTTTTTGCACTACCTGTAATAGTTTGTTTTGCCGTTGGGTCTGCTTGTTGCCACGGATTCCATTGGCCGTAAAAATTCAGGTCGCCAACACGGCTCATTACATCTTGCGCCGGCTTGTTGATCACTATCGTTTTTTCTACATTATAAACTTTTGGAAGCAGGGCGGCTATAATCAGCAACGTGGCAATGAGGCCAACAAAAATGTAAACGAATAACATGGCGGATAGTTTAGAATAGGTAAGTTACTGAATAGATATTGCTCAATCAAACCGTTTATATAATCAGCAAACCTGGTTTTTAACGGTAATAATTTCTGCGGCAATACTCACAGCAATTTCCTCTGGAGTCTCACTCTTAATTGCAAGACCAACCGGTGTATGAATCCGTTGCAAAACAGATTCACCTATACCATCTTTCCGAAAGTCGGCAAATAATTTCTCCATTTTCTTCTTACTACCAAGTACACCCATGTAAGAAAATGTTTTATCCAGTAGCGAACGCAGCGCAATATCATCGGTCCGGTAGCCAAAAGTCATAATCACCACATACTGGTTTGGGCCGCTGGAAATATGATATCCCAAAGCCGTATAGTCTTCCACTATAATAACCTCATGAGCAAATTCATTCTGCGTCACCGTATTTAACCCCTCCCGTTCTTCATAGAGTATAATATAGAAATCCATGCCCCGCATCAGTTTAGATAATGCTAAAGCACAGTGACCGCCACCGATAATATAGAGATGGTTTTTATAGCCGGTCTTTTCTTTATACAACCAATTATCTTCCGATTGAAAATGATATTCAAAATCAGTTGCCGGAATGTTACTGATAAACTGAAAATCTTCAGGAGATAATATCAGTGTTCCATTTTTGTTTTGTAGCAAAGAAGAAATAATGTTTTCAATATGCTTTGCATCTTTTGATTGAAAAGGATATAATAAAATTGTTTGTTCTCCCGAACAAATCATGCCACTTTGATTACCCTCTGTAGCCTTATCGTGAATCTGTTTCCTGACTCCCGACTCCTGACTCCCGGCTCTTAACTTCTCTTTCGCCAACTCTACAAACTTATGCTCCATAATTCCCCCACCAATCGAACCCGCCATTTCCCCTTTTGCATTCACTGTCAAAAAGAACCCTTGTCGTCCGGGGCTGCTTCCTTTGCTTTCCAATACATACAGCAGCATGACGGGAATATTTTCTCTAAGGCTCTTGTATACAAC
>JAJAZO010000237.1 GCA_026785745.1 Chitinophagaceae bacterium
AACAACTATCAGTGTTTTTGTATTGAAAAAATAGTTGTTGCAATATATAATCCTGTTAGGGATTAAGTATACAGGCAACGATGTTTTCTTTTACCTTTAAAGAACTTTCTTTTTCCTAAAACCAATTGCACCATGTTACAAAAATTAATAAGGACTTTATTGTATGCAGGTAGTTTGTTCCTGTTGCATTCATGCACCAGCACTAAACAAGTAGTAAAAGAAGAACCTGTATCCACGGCACCAAAGGTCCAGCAAGAATTCCGTGCTGCATGGATTGCCACCGTTGCCAATATAAACTGGCCCAGCAAACCCGGCCTCTCTACCGAAACACAAAAACAGGAAGCTATCACCTTATTAAATTTTTTACAGTCGCATCATTTTAATGCAGCCATCTTACAAGTGCGGCCCCAGGCCGATGCTTTATATAAAAGCGATATTGAACCCTGGTCTTATTTTCTCACGGGTACACAAGGAAAAGCTCCCGATCCTTATTATGACCCATTGGAGTTTTGGGTAAAAGAAGCACATGACCGGGGAATTGAATTGCATGTGTGGTTAAATCCATACAGGGCACATCATAAAGATGGAAAAACAATCAGCGATCAGTCCATTGTAAAAAAACACCCCGAGCTGGTTATGTTTTTAAAAGAAGGTTATTGGTGGATGGACCCGGCGCAACAAGCTGTGCAGGATATTACCAACGATGTGGTAGTGGATTTAGTAAAACGATATGATATTGACGGCATACACATGGATGATTATTTTTATCCTTATCCATCTTACAATGGCACTGCAGATTTTCCTGATTCAGTTAGTTGGTCAGCTTACCAGCGAAGCGGTGGTAAATTGTCCCGTGCCGATTGGCGGCGCAATGCAGTAGATAAATTAGTGGAACGGTTGTATAAAAATATAAGAGCTGAAAAACCCTGGGTAAAATTTGGACTTAGCCCTTTTGGTATCTGGCGGCCCGGCTATCCCGAATCGGTGGAAGGTTTTGACCAATATAATCAACTATATGCAGATGCCCGGCTCTGGCTTAACAAAGGCTGGATAGATTATTTTTCGCCGCAATTGTATTGGCCGGTAAACAGGTATGCGCAAAGCTTTCCGGTATTGCTCGGTTGGTGGGCTGGTGAAAATAAAATGAACCGTCATCTGTGGCCGGGTATCAGTGTGGGTGGTGATGGTGGCGATAAGAATATTGATGAAGTGATAAACGAAATTATGATTGACCGTGGTATGCAGCCACAAAGTAAAGGAGTGATACACTGGAGCATTTCATCGGTTACAAAAAATGCAAGACTGGCTGATACATTGTTAAAAGGCGTTTATAAAAAACAGGCATTGGTACCGGCAAGCCCCTGGATGGATAACAAGGCACCGGCATTTCCTGTAGTCACTACATCTTCAGAAGGCAATGTTTGTAAAATAAGCTGGACACATCCTGATGAGAAAGATGTTTTTCATTGGGTGGTTTATAGCCTGTATGGTAATACATGGTCGTACAAAATCCTGAACCGTAATGACCGCCATGCAGCATTAGATAAAACAAAACAGGAAGGTACAATTACCCGGAACTTAACAAAAATTATCGTATCAGCAGTTGACAGAACAGGAAATGAAAGTGAGAAGAAGGAGTTGGAAATAAAATAACCAGATGCCTATGTTTTAAAAAATGACCGGCATTACAAAAAAGTTGTTACTGTAACGACCGTCACCGGCACCCTGTTCCTGATAACAGGGATCTGTGTTTTATTTGTATTAAAATAATACGAGGTTTATTTTCTTTTTCGCAACATATATAAATAAAGGCTTTCTACTTTTTTCCTGGCCCAGTCTGTTTTTCGAAGAAACGTTAAGCTGGATTTTACACTCGGGTTGCTTTTAAAGCAGTTGATATTAATTTGTTGAGCCAGCTCTTCCCAGCCATAATGAGCCTGTAGTTCTGTTACGATGGCTTCTAATGTTTTGCCGTGAAGAGGATCTTTGGAGGGTAACATTCTTTATTACTTTTTCTTAGGTGCTCTTTTAATTGGCTTGCCATATTTTTTCATCATCCTGTCCTTATGCCGAACAATAAAATTCACCTTACTGTTCTTCGCTGACTTTTCATGAAAGGCCGGGCCTGCATCATCTTTCTTTTTCGGTTTTATCGCATCGGTCTTCATAAATATTTTGGGCTTCTCATCTTCTGTCAGCTCATCGGAGATAGTAAGATCTGCGGGCAATGGCGATACCGGCACTTCGTATTTCATCAGGGTTTCTATAGCGGCAAACAATGGTTTTTCTTTTTCCGTAATAAAAGTAATGGCGATGCCTTTTTTATCGGCCCGTCCTGTTCTGCCGATGCGGTGAATATAGTTTTCCGGTACATCCGGCACATCAAAATTGATAACATGTGATACTTCTGCCACATCAATCCCTCTTGCTACAATATCAGTGGCAATGATAAACCGGTAAACACCTTCTTTAAATTGCTTCACGGTATTAAACCGGTGGTTCTGTTCTTTATTGGAATGAATTACACCAACCGTACCCGGAAATTTTAGTTCTAATTGTTCATACAACTGGTCGGCTAATTGTTTGGTGGCTGCAAACACCAGCACTTTGGTCATGGTTTCATCTTCCGTTAATAATAATTCAAGCAGGTTTGCCTTGGTGTAAAAGTTGGGTACTTCGTAACCAGTCTGCAAAATATTTTCTAATGGCGTACCGGTGGGTGCTGCCTCTACTCTTACCGGGTTATTAAAATAAGTTTCAATAAGGGCTTCCACATCTTCTGTGATGGTGGCAGAGAACATAAGATTCTGCCGTTTGGGAGGTAAAAAGTCCAGTATGTTTTTTAATTGGGTACGAAAGCCGAGGTTCAGCATTTCATCTACTTCATCAATCACTAATTTTTTTATGGTCTTTGTTTTAAAAGCACCGTTCATAGCAAGGTCATAAAAACGTCCTGGTGTGGCTACCAGCACATCCACTCCTTTCATTACTTCAATTTGTTGTGTATTGATATTTACCCCACCGTACACACCCACTGCAATCAGGTTCATATATGGCGTTAATAGTTTTATGTTCTCTACTACCTGCGCAACCAGTTCCCTGGTAGGAACAAGGATAAATATTTGCGGCGATTTGATTTTATCTTTTGAAAAGGTCCATTGCCGAAGACAGGGCAATAAGTAAGCAAACGTTTTACCGGTGCCGGTTTGTGCAATGCCACACACATCTTTTCCGGACATTACAACCGAAAAGACATTGCGCTGAATAGTAGTGGGAGTTGTAATTCCAAGTTCGTCTAATGCATTTAGCAACGGGGTGTTTAAATTCAAATCGGCAAATGTCATATTTATATGTAATGAAGGACAAAAGTAGTTTTTAATTACCAGCCGGATTAATATCAATGTTCGCAGCTGTGAATGCTTGTATTTGGGTAACCACCGGTCATCTTTTCTGTACAAAAGCTACCGGAATAAAATAATATTCAGCGCATAGTTTTAATAAATTAATTTAGAAATCCGGTTGTTATTTCCTGACCGGCAGTATTTCAAAAAACCACTCTCAATAGTTTTTATGAAACAATTCAAACCAACTGTATTACCGTTATTTCTTTTTTTATTGTGTCTGCCTGTTTCGCTGCTTGCCATTGATCCAACAGATACCAGAATGCTTGCACAGCCAACAATCAGTGCTACACATATTGCTTTTATTTATGCAGAAGACCTATGGGTAGCTAATAAAGATGGTTCGCAACCCCGCCGCCTTACTGTAGATGAAGGATTGGAGTCAAGCCCTGTTATTTCACCTGATGGAAAAACAATTGCTTTCAGTGCCGAGTACGATGGAAACGTGGATGTGTTTACGGTGAAGGTAGAAGGTGGAATTCCCACCCGGCTCACCTGGCATCCTTATCCTGATATTGTTCGTGGGTTTACCAGCGATGGAAAATCAGTTTTGTTTGCTTCGCAGCGGTCAACGTTTACCAATCGTTATTCGCAATTATTTACTGTGCCGCTTACTGGTGGTATGCCTGCACAATTGGAAATACCCAATGCGGCCTGGGCCACTTACTCACCCGATGGAAAACAAATGGCTTACAATCCTATCAATGATGCATTCCGCCAATGGAAACATTACCGGGGTGGTTCTATCTCCAATATCTGGATTTATACTTTTGCAGATAACAACACTGTAAAAATTCCACAGCCCGAAGGAGGATGCAACGATGTAAACCCGATGTGGATAGGCAACACTATTTATTTCCGCAGCGACAGGAATGGAGAATTTAATTTGTTTTCATATAACACAGCATCAAAAAAAACAGACCAGCTTACTAATTTCAATGACTTTCCCATTTTAAATGCTTCCACCGGGAATGGAGTGATTGTTTTAGAACAAGCTGGTTACTTACATACTTTTTCTCCAGAAGAAAAAAATACAAAAAAAATTAAAATAGGAATAGCTGCCGACCTGTTGGAGCTGCGGCCCCGATTTGTAAAAGGTACAAAGTACATCAGGAGTGCAGGTCTTTCTCCTTCCGGTCAACGGGCCGTGTTTGATTTTCGTGGAGATATAGTTACGGTGCCTGCGGAAAAAGGTGATCCCCGTAACCTTACACAAACAGTTTCGGCACATGAAAAATATCCGGCATGGTCGCCGGATGCAAAGAACATAGCTTATTTCTCAGATGCTTCCGGCGAATACCAGCTTCATATTAAATCACAGGACGGGAAAGGGGAAGTAAAAACGTTTAAGCTGAATGGCACAGGCTTTTATGCATTTCCGAAATGGTCGCCAGACAGCAAAAAAATAAGTTTTTCAGATAATGGCCGCAATCTGTATGTACTGGATGTTGCTTCAGGGTCAATAAATAAAATTGATGCGGATGAACTGTATGTACCCGGCCCCTTCCGTAATTTGTTTGGAGACTGGTCATCCGATTCGAAATGGCTTGCTTATACCAAAGTAACCGAAACGCAATTCAAACGTATTTTTCTTTATTCAGTTGATCAGCAAAAATCATTTGCATTGACGGATGGATTAAGCGATGCATCCGAAC
>JAJAZO010000238.1 GCA_026785745.1 Chitinophagaceae bacterium
ATTATTAGCAAGTAGCGACAGTGCAGTAGTCATGTATTATCATTCTCCCGGCGACCCACGGTTTTTTAATATGATAAAACTGAAGGACACAAATCCGCTACCTGTTGTTACAGATGATGTGAATAAAAGGGTAATCACCGCCAAAGACACCTGCACTACCCAGGGCAAAATATATTTCTATGGAAAGGGCGGTGCGGTAGAAACTGTTTATTTTTCCCGTAATAAAGATTGTATGACACTTTCTTTTATTAAAACAGGGGAAAAATATTTCACCAGTATGAGCAAAGAGACAATGGAATTATTAGACAGCCTGGAGAAAAATGTAACCGTATTGCCGGGCCGGAAAGAGTAAATACTTATTGATGAGGGGTGTAGGCATAAACAACTTCGTAGTATTCTTTTTTCAATTTCGGAAGCAATTGCCCAATGGCAAGGTCTTGTTTTTGCGGGGTTGGTTCACACACCGAATACTTCATGCCGTTGTAAATAATGGGTGTTCCCACGGGTTTGGCAAACTTTACAGCAATGGTTACATGTTCAGGATAGGCCATCACTATAATCGGCAGGTTATAAATTTCTTTCACCAGGTAAAAAAATAAAGCGGCCCTGTCTTCACAATCACTTTGCTCATACAGCAATGTTTGCTCAGGCGACAAACGTTTTTCTTTACCAAACACTTCTGAATCCGTTTCAAACAGGAAAGCATAACGGGTAAACCGCATCAGGTAGTCCACCCCCTTTTTGGTATTCATCCCTTTTATATTCTTTTTCAGCAAAGGAATTAATGAGCTATATGTTTCTTTACTCAGTGGTATATTAAAGTAGGATTCATAATCTACTACCGGGTAATTGGCAAAAATAGTTTTTATCTGCGGGTTCATTTTTACTTTAAAGTGGTAATTGGTTTCTTTATAAGTAAACTGTAAATCCTTGTCTTCGTAATCATCAGCCCTGAAGCCGGGCAAATGGGTTACTTTATACGAAAACCCATTTTGTGCTTCAATTACCGGAAGCAGAGCCTCTGTAAATTTTTCTTTTTCAAAATTAATATAGCCACCATAGTCATGATAATTGAGACAAACATATTGTTTCCCATTTTTCAGGTAAGAGGGGATATTGTAAATACTCTCATCCGTTTGAACATAGAAAAGTAATTTTTCGCCATTGGTTTTTAATGTGGCATCATAGCCAGACCGGGTAAGCAAAAACCACTTGTAAAGGGTATAACGGAAATAATTATCTGCTTTAGGGCTTATCTGCTGCGCTGTTTTTCTGATAAGCTGGTAATAAAGCCAGTCGTCCAATTGATATTGTTTTTTGTAATTCAATAAAGACTGAATTAGCGGGGCGGTGGTGCCGGCAGCTATTTCTTTTTGAAAAGCTTGAAGAGATGACTCACTAAGCGGGGGATTGTAGCTAACAATACCCGATTTGTCCAGATTTAGATCAACAGGGTTACCATAAAAATCAAAAGAAATCAGGGTGCTATTCTCCTGTCCAAAAGCGTTTTTTGGCAAAATGCTTATAAAAAGCAAGGTAATTAATATGTAATACTTGGTTTTCAAAGCAAACAATCTCACTAAAGCTACAAAAAATTAACAATAAGGTAATATTAAATTTAAAAAAAGTCGGTGTTTATCCTTGTTTCACTTTATGGTCTGCTGTATTTAGTAATCCTAAATTAACGCTGATGTAACAGCCTCATAACAAAGCACCGGCATCTTTGTGCCAGTTCTTATCTATCCTCCCGAATCGCATCTCTCTTGCTAGTAAGTAATCAACGGATGCAGATTTTTCTCATGCAGTTGCCACCCCGGCAGGACAGGCCCGGGGTGGTTTTTTATTTTATACACGGTAGAGGGTTTTGGCAGTAATTGCTTTGCACTTGCAGTTTTGAATGCAGAAGGTTTGTTACCTGTCTATGAAGCTGGCCGGTTTTCACTTAACAAGTTGCAGGTGCTTACTGACAATGGAAATGATATTTATTATGGTGATACGGTGTTCCAAAAAATCTTTCTGTATACAATTTTAAAAAATTCACTTCCGTAATAATCAAATCACCTCAACAGGAGATGCTTCGCTAACGTTGAATATGGGTAATTTTTTTTTTGTACCTTCCCTGCTATGAGAAATTTATCATTTATTGCATTTTTAATCATTATTATTTCTTGTTCCGGTTCCGGTTCGGCGGTCAGCAAGCAACTTTCCGGGAGCGATAGCCTGGTGATAAATTTTAATACCCCGCAATCCAATACGATTGCAAAGACAATGAGTACCACTGAGGACAAAGCTATTAAAAAACTAATGGGTTTTGTAGATAGCAAAACTTCAGAAGCTTACAAGTGCGGTTATGACGGCAATCTTATGTTTTACAAAAAAGGAAACCTGGTTGGCGATGTATCATTCAACTACTCCGGCGATGGCTGTCATCATTTTATTATGCTGCTGAATGATGAACTTGCTCCAACTGCTATGAGTAACGAAGCGGCAGATTTTTTAAAGAGTTTGGGTGAAGGCAAAGGTTGGTACTAGCAAAACCTCCATAAAAAAATATCTCTTTTCGCTATCGGATGCTGTACCTGGCAGCAGGAACTAATTATTTTATTAATCAGTCATTCTATAAAAAAATTATACCACCCTGGCTGGGCTGGAACGATGCACTTATTTTTATCATTGGTGTTGCTGAAATTCTATTGGCCTTGTTATACTCTTTACATCCACCCAGCGTATAGCTGCATGGGCTATCATTGCGTTACTCGTTGCCGTTTTTCCAGCCAATGTACAGATGATGCTTAATTACAACAAAGAGAACAACCCGCAGCTATGGATTGCAATAGCAAGATTGCCGTTGCAGCTATTATTAATTTGGGGGGCTTACGGATTTACAAAATGGGTTGCTTTAAAGTGAAGAGAACTTTATAAAAACACCTGATTTTTCATTGGTTGGAGCATAAGACCAATCTTACCCCTGCATATTTCGGAAAAAGTACATTACGATATTCACTTTGTCATCTTATTCTGCCTGGTTCTCATAAAAAATCGTCGCCTGCCTCAATGTGATGAAATTATTCCCCACCGCTACAAGTTTTGGAAAAATATAGCCTCTTATACTAAGATTTAAACTGGCTTGATTTTCTGTTAACTTATTTGCTACATTAAGTATCAAATAGAAATTTTTTGCTTTAGCTTTTGATAGAGACTTTTAAAACAAGGCGAATAAAATTATGGAAATACAAAAAGAGCTTGCTGCTAAAATTCTTTCTATTACAACTAAGATTCAGGAAAATTATCCTGAATTATCAAAATACTTAAATGAAATGCCCGATACCTTTTCCAATGAAAACAAGTCATCAATAAACAGTAGAAATTTAGAAGAATATTATGAATCACTTCAAATTGTGCTAAAAAAATATATGCTTGAACATACTGAAGGTTTACCAGATATAGAAAGAAATGTTTTGCAATCTCATCCCAGGCCTGATGCTGACCGCCTGCTTGATACCCCAATGTTTACAATTGATTTGCCATCTGCAATCGAAAGAATTAAACAGGAAGCCGAATGGTTGTCAGGAAAGCATAATGCAATAACATTGATGAAATCTGAAATGATGCGTATTGTACTTATTGCTATCCACAAAGGGAATGAAATGAAAATGCACCAGTCGGACGGCCCCATCAGCTTACAAATTTTAGAAGGGAAATTAAAATTTATTGCAGAGGATATGCCTGTAGTTCTTACTAAAGGGCAATTAATTACGCTGCATGAAAACATAAAGCATGGGCTGATTGCAATAGAAGAAACAACATTCCTGTTAACAATGGTAAATCTTCAATCAAAATAGTATAAAAAAATACTACAACGGAAAATAAAAACAAGTTGTCAATGCCAGCTACTAATAGCATTAAGGAACAAAGAATGGTTGAAGAAACGATAAATACTTTTCCGGCTTACCCTCTATACCCGGTAAACGATGACATCTATAATAAAAAGAATAAAGAAGGGTATCTGGGTGATGATAATATAGCTGAAAGTAAAACTCACACTGTTGCATCTCAAACGCAAAATGCAAAATATTTTGAACAAAATGAGACAGAGGAAGATTTCGATGTACCCGGTAGTGAACTGGATGACGAACAGGAAAAGATTGGAGGTGAGGACGAAGAGAACAATTACTATAATATTGGCGGCGATAATCATAACAACCTGGATGAGGATCACCCGGAATAATAAAACAAAACAGATTTTTTAAACAATAAAATCTTTAATAATGATATAAGAAGAAACATTAACTAAAACCAAATGGAACATTGATACTACCCACAGTGAAATTTATTTTAAAATAAGGCACCTGATGATAAGTAATGTAAAAGGAGCTTTCAAAGAGTTTAATGCAAGTATTTACACCACACGGGAAGTTTTTTATGAGCAGAAATTGTTTGCTGTATAAATAAAGCTTTTATTGATGCCGGAGATAAAAAAAGAGACAAACATTTAAAAGGAGCCGATTTTTTTGATATAGAGAATCACAAGCAAATAACATTTATTGGTAACACTTTTGAAAAGACCGATGATAAGATCGCTATCAATTGTATGGCGAACTGACCATCAAAGGGATTACCAAACAAATTAAATTAACTTTTGAATCTGGCGGAATAATGAAAGATCCGTGGGGAAATGAAAAAGCAGGGTTTGCATTAAGTGGTACGATTAATATAAAAGATTGGGGATTGCTTTGGAACGCAGCATTGGAAACAGGGGCATAATGGTACGGGAAGATGTTAAAATCAGTTGCCAAATAGAGTTATTGAAATAAGTTTAAGCTTATCCGAAAAAAATAAAAATGAAAAGTATAGAAAACAAAGTGGCTATTGTTACGGGTGCAGGTTCTGGTATTGGAAAGGCAACTGCCTTATTA
>JAJAZO010000239.1 GCA_026785745.1 Chitinophagaceae bacterium
CCTTTTATAGTCAGCAGGAAAAAGAAAGATGTTATGGTAAGCGGCCTCTTCAAAAAAATCTCTTTACAATGTTACACAATTAATTGTTTGCTTAAAAAATAAGCCACCCCGATTGTATTATTACCGGGATGGCTTACAAAAAAACAAATTTTATTTCATCAGTTTTAATTCCTTAATAATATTAGCACCTCCACCTAATTTATCAATGCACCACAGTACATAGCGGATGTCAACACAAATAGTGCGGTTCAAATCTTTATCAAAAGCCAGTTTATGGCTAAGGGCTTCATAGTTACCATCAAAGGCAAGGCCGATTAATTCGCCATTCTTATTAATAACAGGTGAGCCGGAATTACCACCCGTAATATCGTTGGTAGTAATAAAACCAATTACCAGGTCTTTCCTCGTCGGGTCCATATACTGGCCAAAATCTTTTTTCTTCAGCAATTCAATTTGTTTGGCGGGCAAATCAAATTCATAATCACCTGCCTTGTATTTTTCCAGCAACCCTTTGGATGTGGTTACATAATCATAAAAAACTGCATCCCTTGGCCGGTATGATTTTACATTGCCATAGCTTACCCGCATGGTAAACGTAGCATCAGGGTACATCATTTTTGCTTTTACCGGATCCATTTCCATAATGCCTTTTAAATACAATCTTCCCAGCTCTGCATTCTTGACATTGAACTGCTGGAAGTAAGGGGCATACTTACTTGTATAATTAGTAAAGAAGGTGCTGGCATGTGCAAATGCAGGATCGCTTTGTAATGTAACAGCATCTGGCCTGGCCACAAATGCTTTCCATTTAGCATCATCAAATATCATGGTCTTACTGAATATGTCTGCTGCATATTTTTTATAAGTAGCCTCATCATCTAACGGGCCGTATGTATTTTTAAGTGTGCCGAAAAAGCCGATTGGTTGCTGGTCTTTTACCACATCTTCATAAAACATTTTGGTAACGGCAGCTACAATATTCTGATCGGATGCTTTATTTTCCCCTTCCAGGAAAGCGGCTCTTTGTTTATCAGCAGCATCCACAGCTTTTTTTACATCGGCTTGTGAAGTGCCTGTTTTCACCATCGCAACTTCTAATTGTAATAACGAACCAGCAAATGAAATCAACGGTGAACCGGTAACCCCTTCATTCATATACTGGCGGTGTTTGGCATAGGGTCTCCATGCTTCATAAGCTTTGCCCCAATCGGTAAATATGCTTTCGTATTCGGGTTTGCCTTTTGCCCAGGCATTAAATTTTTCTTCAAACAGTTTCTTTTGTCCAAACACATCGTACTTCAGCAATTGTTTTGTTTCACCATCAAAAAATTTCCAGTAGTTGGCAATGCCGGCATAGTCTGAAGATAATTGTAGTTTGGTGGCCGGGTCTTTTTTCATTTCTTCAAACATATATTTCAGCCTTGCATCACGCAGCTTCACCAATGTTGGGTTGTTGATGTCTGTTGCCAGTTTAACGCCATACGAACTTTCATAACGGTTGGTACCACCGGGATAACCCCATATCATCGCAAAGTCACCATCTTTCAATGGTTTTAAAGAAACAGGCAGGTACCATTTAGGCTTCAGCGGTACATTACTTTCGCTGAATTTGGCAGGCAACCCATCAGCACCCGAATAAACCCTGAAAACTGAAAAATCGCCAGTGTGTCGTGGCCATTCCCAGTTGTCGGTATCACCGCCAAACTTTCCAACACTTTCCGGCGGAGTACCTACCAGGCGAATATCGGTGTAGCGTTGGTAAACAAATGCGAGGAACTGGTTACCCTTGAATAATGAATTTACTCTTGTTTCAATATTCTTCGATGGATCACTCATCCTTTTATTGATAGCGGCAAACACGGCAGCTTGTTTTTGTAATCTTTCGGCACCGCTCAATCCTTTTAATGAATCCATCACTTCTTTGGTTACCTCATCAATGCGTAATAAAAACTGCACGGAAAGATTAGAAGGAATTTCTTCTGCTTTATTTTTTGCATAAAAACCATTCTGGAGATAATTAAGATCCGGATGGTTAGGATCCTCCTTACTAGCCGATGCAATGGCATCATAACCGCAGTGGTGGTTGGTAAATATCAAACCTTCTGCACTTACAATTTCGCCGGTGCAGCCACCACCAAAAATGATGATAGCATCTTTCAGTGATGCTTTGTTGATATTGTACAACTGGTCTTTGGTGAGCTTCAACCCCTTTTTCACCATATCATTATACACCTGCTGACCGAGCAGCAATGGCAGCCACATTCCTTCTTCGGCAAAAGATTTAAAAAACAAACTGACAGAGAGGACAATCGTTAAAAATAGTTTCTTCATTTGTTGAAATTTAAGTGAACAAACCTACTATAAAAAACAGGGGCAACCAAAAGCTGTCAGGGCAGACGCATTAAAATTTAAGGCAAAGTACAGCACACTGATGACACGGATCTGCCTGTCGGCAGACAAGTTGAACGGATTTACACTGTTTTCTTGCTTTATTCAGACTTGTAAAGTACGTATCCCCAACACAGAAGGGTAATCACAGATTTGACCGCCGCAGGCGGATAAAAAATCCGTTATTATCCGCCCTTTCCGTGTCATCCGTGTTCCCTTTTTCACTTAGACAGATTTTAATGCGTCTCCCTTGAAAAAGCTGTTGATTAAGGGATTATTGTAAATTACAAGTCCAAATAACTAATTATGAGATTACGAAACAGTATTGCCGGCCTGCTTCTTTGTATAGTAATTTTTAATGCTTGTAGTAAAAAAGGAGGCGGCAGTACTCCGCCACCCCCGCCGCCGCCAACTCCACCCGGATGTGCAGCTAACACAGCTCCGGCCAATGGTTTTTTTGTTACAACAACATCCCTTACACTTAGCTGGTCAGCAGTAACTGGTGCCACCGGCTATGATGTTTATTTGGGTGCTTCGCCAGCTAGCGCAACAGTAATATCTAGTAATGTAACCACTACTTCTTATAATTATACTGTGCCTGGTTTTGCCACCAGCCAGACATTATACTGGTATGTGCAACCAAAAAATGCAACTGGCGGAGCTGCCGGATGCAGTTCAACTGTCACTTCATTTGTTTCTGCTGTTATACAAGCACCACCGCCGTTTGGCTATTATGTGGTGGGGTATCTTCCTTCTTACAGAACCATAACGGATATACCAGATGTAAAATTCAGGATGACCAATGTGATAGTGTATGCATTTTATGGGGTCAACAGTTCCGGTACTTTATCGGCACCAGCTTCACCGGCTTCCACTTTGGCGGCAGTAGCGACCAAAGCAAGAACAAACAATGCCAAAATATTTTTGGGAATAAATGATGGAAGCGGCGATGGCAAAACCAATTTTAAAAATATGGCAGCTACTGCTGCGGGCAGAAATAATTTTATAAAAGGGGTGATGAATGTGGTGCGAACCAATAACCTGGATGGGGTGGATATGGACTGGGAATTTCCCACTACATCCGATGGAACGGATCTTACATTTACCGCATTGATGAAGGAACTATCCGATTCATTACATCGGGATGCAAGGTATTATTTATCATCAGCCGTTACCGCAGGTAAATATGCCGGTGGCATACGGGATGCTATCCGCAATGAAATTTTTCCTTACGTTGATTTTTTTAATGTGATGGCGTATGATGATTTTAATACCACTGTTCCTTACCGCCATCACAGCGATTATACATTAGCACAAACCTGTTTGAACTACTGGTTAACGACAAGGGGAATGCCTGCTTCAAAATGTGTGCTGGGGCTGCCGGCTTATGGAAGGCCATCAGGAATTACCCAATCCAATACAGTGCTTACGTATAAAACAATTTTATCACAAGGTGGTAATCCGCAGTATGATTCTGCTGTAGTTACTGCCGGTGGATTTACTATCTACACTATTTATTATAATGGTCAGTACACGGTAAAGCGAAAAGCAAAACTGGCCAAAGACATTGCTAACGGTGTAATGCTTTGGGAGAAATGGCAGGATGCGGCAGATGGTAATTCTTTATTGAAAGCAGCTTGTGATACGGTGGGGAGGGGGTATTGAGTTATTCAACCGGCTCATTCAACACCTTCCACAACAAATCTTTCAACTCTACCAACCCTTTATTGGTAACAGATGAAATAAACAGGTGAGGGATGCCAGCCGGTAATTCTTTTTCAACCGCTGCTTTCAATTCATCATCCAGCATATCGCTTTTGCTGATGGCAATAATAAATTGTTTGTTCAGTAATTCAGGATTGTATTGCTCCAGTTCGTTAACCAAGATGTCAAATTCTTTTTTATGATCATCACTGTCAGCGGGAATAAGAAATAACAGAACAGAGTTTCGTTCGATATGTCGCAGAAAACGATGGCCTAATCCTTTCCCTTCTGATGCCCCTTCAATAATACCGGGCAAGTCGGCAATGCAAAAACTTTTTCCGTCACGATATTCTACCATTCCCAGGTTGGGGGTGATGGTGGTAAAAGCATAATCGGCAATCTTTGGTTTGGCGGCTGTAATAACAGAAAGTAATGTTGATTTACCCGCATTGGGGAAACCCACCAGCCCAACATCGGCCAATACTTTTAGTTCTAATACTTTCCAACCCTCTGAACCGGGAAGGCCCGGCTGTGCATGTTCTGGTGCCTGGTTGGTAGGGGTAGCGAAATGAGCATTGCCCAATCCACCTTTTCCGCCGGGAATCCATATAAACTCCTGTCCGTCTTCTAAAATTTCCACTTCCTGTTTGCCGGTTTCTTCATCCCTGGCAATGGTACCAAGCGGCACTTCGATGATGATGTCTTTTCCTGTCTTGCCGCTGCTGTTACTGGCGCCACCATTTTCACCATTTTCGGCCAGCACATTTTTATAATAACGCAGATGAAGCAGTGTCCAAAGGTTGCTGTTGCCTTTCAGGATGATGTGTGCACCACGGCCACCATCACCACCATCGGGGCCACCCAATGCGGTGAATTTATCCCGCAAAAAATGCCTGAAGCCGGCACCGCCATGTCCGCTACGACAAAAAATGCGGATATGGTCAACAAAATTACTTTTCTCCAAAACTGTATTTTTACTGTGTGCTACGAAGGTATTAGCTTTAGCTATGACCGTAGTAATACAAAAGTTAATGCTTACTTTTTTACCGGACAAGTTCCACCTTCGTCTCGTTTAGAACGAGGCTATGGCGAAAAAAGCAAATATACCTTAACAATCATCAACCCACTTTTTATCATGAAATACCTGCTTATTGTACTTATGCTCCCTTTTTTATCTGCCAGCGAATGTGGTAAGAAAAAGAATAACAAAACAGCCGATACTACAGAAACAGTGAAAGACTCCATTCCGGTTTGTGTAAGAAAAATGATTGATGCAGCAAATAAGGAAACACCGCCTGATGCACCGGAGAAGATAGATGAGTATGTCTATAATGGTAAAACAGTTTACCTGTTTATGGCCCAGTGCTGTGATCAGTTCAATGTATTATATGATGATAGTTGTAAAATGATCTGCTCACCTTCCGGCGGTATTACCGGCAGAGGGGATCGTAAATGTGAAGATTTTTCGAAAAATGCCAAACATATAAAACAGATTTGGACAAATTCAGTAAAATAAAAAATCCCGTGTCGCCTCAGGCAACACGGGATTTTTTCTACAAGAATATTTAATTACTGAACTACTACTTTAGTACTATAAACAGCTTTGCTGCCCTGGTCAGTTACTTTTACTAAATAAACCCCTTTTGCAGAGCAGCACTTAACTTGATAGTTTGAGTCTGGTTCTCTCCGCTGATATTTACAGCTTGTTGCACCACTTGGCGGCCCATTACATCAGTTACCTGTACAGTATAGGCACCTGCTTGTAATTGGTTGAACTGGATAGCAAACTGGTTATTAACAACAGGGTTTGGATAGATATTTATTTTACCATCACCACTGTTCGTTTCGTTACGGCTAATCATTTCTATTGTACCTCCTTTGGCTTTTGCACCTGATACAAGCAGGTTGCTGTTCGCCATATCAGAAGTTTGCCATCCGGCACCAACAATAGTATAAGGAGCAGCGGTTAATGTTTTAGCATCAACAGTAAATAAAGAACCGCCTAATGTAGCACTGGCAACAACAATTTTATTATCATCATTAACAGCAGCAGCATTAACAGTGTAGCCAGTTGGTAAACCGGTAATAGTGCCAAGATGTGTTGCTACTTTTGATTCAATATTTATTTTGAAAACATTGTTGCGGGCAGAAAGTACATAGAGATTGCCATTGTCATCAGCAATCATATCACCACCGTAACTACTGCAGGAACTGTGAATAGAAACGGTTTTATTGGCCTGATCATCAACTACAGAACCCAGATCTGTTATAGCTAATTTTTTACCAGTGCTGAACTGAATTAGTTGTCTGCCATCATTAGTCATAGCATATCCGTTGCCATCAGAAGCAATTACCATACGGGTAACGATGTTACCCTGGTCAGAAGATTTTTGTGGCTTACCGGTAAACACCTGGTCAGTTACATAAAAAACTTTCATGGTCTTTAAGTCAATATACCGTAACTGATCAATCATCATTGGAGTGTAGTAAAGACGATTGTTCTTTTTGTCATACGCCATAGCAGCAACACCAGTTGCAAAAGCGGCGTTAGCGGCAGTGCCGTAAAGCTGGTCGGTTACCGGCTCGGTAAATTGTTTTTTTGAAGTGGCATCAAAAGCCATTGCTGTAGCATCATTTCCACTCAGCAATACCTGGCTGTATTCGCCGGTTTGCAGGTTTAGTTTCCGTAGAAAATTCCAGTTTGGACCTTGCTGTATATCTGTAACAGCGTAGGCAAAACGGTCAGCTTGTTGGGCATTTGAATGGGTAGTAAGTAAAACAGCTCCCAAAGCAAGGGAAACGAAGGGTAAACTTTTTCTCATAATCGGGTTTTTTATTTTAAATGTTCTTTAAAAACAGTTTCAAATTACGACTATTTGATAAGAGAGAAAAGAAATTTTTATGAAAGGCAGAATGATGCAGAATTATTAGCCAAATAGAAAAAACCCTCTCCGTTTTTGGCAGGAGAGGGTTAGGGTTAATTCCTATAGATTATCTTTAATTGACAACAACCTTCTCAACAGTCTGTTCCCCGGTTTCACGGTTTACAACACGAAGGCTGTATATACCTGATGCCAGGTTATCAATCTGAATACTATTATTGGTGACTGCTTTCCATTGTTTTATAATACGACCGCTTATATCATTAAGCGATACATCATAAATATTATTCCTGCTATTATCAAGTATTACATTAACTTTTCCATTACTTGGATTAGGATACACCAGAACTTTACCGGTTTTTTGACCCTCACCCCGTACAACTCTTATTTCGCTTATTTTAGAATGATTATCAAAATCAATCTGCTTCAGTCTGTACTGTGAAACACCTTTGAAAATATTGAAATCAGCATAAGTATAAGTCAACTCGCCAGTGTTATTTCCTCCCTGGGCCTGACTATTTACAAAACCAATTGTTTCCCAGCTGCCATTTCCCAACATCCGCTCAATACCGAATCCTTTGTTGTTTTGCTCTGTTGTAGTTGTCCATTTCAGGTTTACTACCGAATTGTTACGGGCTGCTGAGAATGTCATATAAGATACGGCCAACGGAGGAGTACAGGAAGCTGCAACATATTTAGGCTGAAAGCAGCCCAGTCTGGACCTTATAGCAACAATATAGTTTTTAAGTATAGTAGAATTTGGAGCTGTAATAACAGAGATACCACCCTGGTATGTATTGGGAGCTGTCATGGTAACTACATTACCCAATTGAGGATCCCCGGCATTGTAACCAGCCGGAGCCAAATCTTCATACATAGTAAACGTAAGCGGGTATGCGGCAGCAGGGCCGGAATTTGAACCTGCATTGACAATTATTGGACTGGGGTTGAAACCACAATTGATTACTGCTGAAGATTGCAATGAACCCTGTGGGTTTGTAGGCGTTAAGAATGCATTCATATACATTCTTTGGCCATTAATATCATAATCTGCTGTACCATCATAGGAATGGCTTCCAAGATAAAAAACCAACCCACCTAACTGCGATGAGGGGACTAGTTTAGATACGCTGGCATTTGTGTAATTACGTCCTGCATCAGTGCCTGAAATATAATAGTGAAAATTATTGGTTGGGGCATTGCCTGGGGCTTGTGGTATTACCCAGGTTTTTAAACTTCCGCCCTGATCACCCATACCAAAATAACCGTTAATCTGGAAATAGCTTAAGTCCGTGTTGGTATAGTTAAAAATTGCAGGGCTGCCATTTTCATTTGCATTATCAAAACCGTTGGTTGACTGGAATCTTGCCAAAGCACTTAGCTCGTATGTTCTTACGGCAGCACACTCTGCCAGAAAATTGCCTCCGAAACGGACAAAATCGGCAATTGTCTGAATCACATTATCCGGTGCACTTGTATTATGTGGCTCTGTAGCGAAAGTGTAACAACCGGTAATAAGGCCTGGAAACAAATCAATGCTATAATTGCTCGCAGGGACACCGGCATTTATCATATATGATTCATGAATAGCGGCATTGCCTCCATCATCCAGTATTGCTGCCTTCGGTCTCCAAACCACTCCGTTGACGGAATAACTATAGCGTACATCCACCGATACCATAGCAGTTGTTTTGTACATTTTAACATCGTTTGCTGAAGCAGCTCCGTTAAATGCCTGTACAATAGCTGCCACACCAGCCGTGTCTTGCTGGAAAATAACAAACGGGCCGGCTGCAAAATTAAAATTGGCAGCGGTACCTGAAGAGGGCTTTACCTGTATCGCATTTACACTAAAATCGGTGGCATCTTTTACTTTTCCGGGTTTGATGACCCATTTTAGTTTTATATTATTATTCAATAATGTAACAAGCAAGCCATAAGCTCTGAGATTAAAATTGGCACCAGAATATACAATGTTGCCAAAATCAAGGGCTTTATTGTTCTGTGTACTGGTTGGTGCAGCACTAAGTGTAACTGTGGTAGCCGTTACGGCTGTTACCGTGGCTCCGGCTGGAATGGTTGCCTGGCCTGTTACCTGCATACCCACTAAAATTCCGGTGGTATTGGTAACGGAAGTAATAACTGGATTTCCGCTTATGTAATTAAAAGACCGATTGTTTACTACAACGTTAAAAGTGCCTGCACCGGAGCCCTGGTTTTGATTGTCCATGGCAATTACATAACTACCAGTGGGAAGGGTTTGCAGGTTATAAGTGCCGCCAGGTCCCGAAAGGTCGGGGTATTGGGCAAACACGGACATTCCTGTTAATGTCATTGCGATTAGGAAAAGTAGATTCTTTTTCATGCTCTCAAGGGTTTATATTAAAAAATAAAAAGGTCAATACTATGTATTGCCGAAACGGATTAAATCAAACTGGTTTTGTATAGGATTGAACCCAATAAGTTCAAAAAATAATTTGAAGGAAATATAGGTTTTACAGAAGAAGGTTGGATGCGTACATTTAAACGCTGATTAATGAAAGGTCTTTAGTAGGTACAGATTTTCGAGTAGGGATAACAAAGCTATAAAATGAAATCAGAACTTGCAAGCGATAGGATTTTTTTTTTAGAATTAATTCTACAAATCCGGAAAGTCTGAGAAAACTTTTATGTAACGGCTTTGTTTTGAAGAGATTAATTATTTCCAGAAAACTATTTCTTCACCTGTTTCCAGTTAAGGTATTGAAA
>JAJAZO010000240.1 GCA_026785745.1 Chitinophagaceae bacterium
CCTATCGTGTGGACACATCTTTTGCATCGAAAAAATAGCACACGGATGACACAGATTGAACAGATCCGATAGCTATCGGATTTCACTGGTTTCTTTTTTTATTCAGAGATTTAAAGCACCTATTTGCGTGACTAAAGGATAATCACAGATTTATCCGCCCTTTCCGTGTCATCAGTGTTCCCTTTTTCACTTAGACAGATTTTAATGCGTCTGCCCTTATATTTCTGATGGCTTGCAACTCGCAGCTTCTTTTGTATATTGCCTTTCCTCAAAACGGAAGAAATGTTCCAAAAACTATTTGGCTGGAGTAAAAAAAAAGAAGAATCTCAGGCGGGGCCTGACATTCAGTTTGGTCGTTATTCTGATAATAATAAACCGGTGGCTAAAGTAAACCGCTGGACAGATGCAGACACCTTATACAAAGAAAAAAAATATATAGAAAGTATTGATGCCTTTTTTGAATACCTGCGGGATGATACTGCACAAAACGTTGTGTATGAACGTAACGGTGCCGAAGGCCGGTTTCACCTATACCAGGGATCGAAAATAGTAAGAGGCCATTTTAATAATGAAGTGCTGAAAGCGGAAGTGACCCTGGCCCGTATGCCACAACCATCGGTACCGGTAATGAGGCGGCTCCTGGAAATGAATTTCAATTTATACTACAGTCGTTTTGCATTAGATAGCGACAGGCTGTGCATGAGCTTCGACAGTGATATAGCAACCGCCAGCCCCAGCAAATTATATTACGGACTGAAAGAATTGTCAGCCAAGGCAGATAAACAGGACGACCTGCTGGTACAGGATTTTACTATGCTCGAAACAACCGACAACGAACACATCGTCGTTATTCCGGAAGCTGAAAAGGAAGTGAAGTATGAATACCTGCAAAAATGGATAAAGGAAACACTGGACACTATCAGCCCGTTGGATCCGGATAAGTTTTCCGGTAGCAATGCTTATATGTTGATGGCATTAATTTATAAGATTGATTATTTGATAACGCCAGAGGGAAAACTATTGTACGACCTGGAGAAAATTACCGGCATCTATTTTAAAAAAGACGAACGACCGGTGGTAGAAAAAAACCGGGACATGATAGATGAGTTTAAAAAAATGCAGGCAAAGCCGAAGGAAGAAGTGTTTGCCTGTTTGTTCCGCTCAAAATATACATTTTCGATAGTGGCGCCGCAGCAGTATAAAACAATTGCCGACTCCATTCATGGAGCCAACCAGAACCTGGTGTGGTACAGGGATAATAATTACCCTTTTATCGCTACGCAAATTGCAGAGTATGGCATTTCCTATTGCCAATATTCTTACAGCTTGCCCAAAGCCATAACGGAGCTTGTGCATTTATACATGAGGGTGAACTATTCCGGTTATTTCGCAGCATTAGGATATAAACGATATTATGATCCGGTAAAAAACCAATTTGCTTCAGAAGAAATAAGCGAAAAGATAAAAGCAATACAGGAAAGATGGAAAGACAAGTATCCATTGATGGATTTTAAAACACAAAATCTTCGTTTCGATAACCTTCTCAATTTTGATTATTCGTTTACCAACGAAATGGAATTTTTAAATACAGACCCGAAATAAAGTTTAGCCACGAATGACACCAATTTCACAAATAAGAGATTTCTTATGCCAAGGCAAACATTGGTATTTAATTTTATCAATTAGTGTTATTAGTGCAATTCGTGGCAGCAAAAAACAGGAGACAAAATGGATTCACAAAATATCATAGAACAATATCAAAAAGCAATCATCCAGATAGCCACGGGCGGCGGAACAGGAACGGGTTTTTATGTAAAGGAATTTGATCTTATTGTTACCAATGCCCATGTAGTAGCTGAAGATGCAGAAGTAACAATTGCCGGCAAAGCTTTTGACAAAGCCTTGTCGAGGGTTTGGTACACTGATAGAAAACATGACCTTGCTTTTTTACAAGCTCCTGCTGGTATCGAACTTCCCGACGTTCGGTTGGGACAATATGAACAGATGAAGGACGGAGATGCCATTGTTGCAATCGGCCATCCTTATGGATTGAATTATACTGCCACGCAGGGAGTAATTTCAAAAGTGGACAGGATAAGAGACGGATTAAAATTTATACAGATTGATGCTGCCATTAATCCCGGTAACAGCGGTGGTCCATTGGTGAATATGAAAGGAGAAATAATTGGAGTTAACTCCTTTATAATAAGAGGCGGCGATAATCTTGGCTTTGCATTACCGGTGAATTATTTACGGGAAGCCCTGAATATGTATTTACCAAACAAAGGACAAGCTTCTACCCGTTGTTTTAGTTGTAGTTATTTGGTGACGCAAAACAATATTGATTCTAAAAAATATTGCCCGAGCTGTGGCACTGAAGCAAAACTGCCGGAGATACCCGAAAAAGAAATGGAGGCAACAGGTGCAGCCAAAACCATTGAAGAAATATTAAAAGAACTGGGCAAAGATGTGCGGCTTGCCAGGGAAGGAGTAAATACCTGGAGTGTGAAAGAAGGGTCTGCAAAAATTAAGATCACTTATAATGCAGAGAATTTTTTTATAGCCGGAGATGCTTATCTCTGCCAGATGCCAACCGATGCAACGAAGATTAAACCGCTGTATCAATTTTTATTAGAAGAAAACTTCAGGGTGAATGGGCTGGTGCTAAGCTGTGTAAAACAAAACATTGTACTCAGTTGCATTATCTACGATCTGGATATGACCAAAGAAAACGGAGCCGGTTCATTCCGCAACCTTTTTCAAAAAGCAGACTACTATGATGACTTTTTGAAAACAGAATTTAGCTGTACCAACAGGCTGGAAGAATAACTCCTTCTACAATCTGCTTCTCTTTTTATACTTTTAATATGTATGAGGCTCCGTCTCAGGTATATTATTCTTTTATTTTGCAGTTGCTGTACACAATGGC
>JAJAZO010000241.1 GCA_026785745.1 Chitinophagaceae bacterium
GATTGACCCCGACAACTATTGAAGAGTATATTCAATCGGCAGTAGAAAAACAATAGCTATTCCACTATTCGCAGCTTCGCATAATTAAGCATAATCTTCTTTTCCCCATTATGCTCAAACTTTACCGTAGCAATAGGATTATGCGCCGCACCTTCCAGTTTCATCACTTCGCCGAAGCCAAATTTCTGATGCTCTACTTTTTGCCCTTCTTTCAAGGTAGAGGTATCACTGGCTTCAACATTTTTGCAGAAATATGTATTACTGTCTTTGCCTCAGTTATTTTCGATACCAAATAAGCAGTATAAAATATTTTTGCTATGCGTAACTTATTTCGTTTGTACTTGCGGAAACAAACAGGAGTGAATTTCAAGCCCTATATAAAATAATTGGGTTACAATTTTATTAACCCAATTTTTGATTGTCCCAATAGTTTTAATTTCTGCGATAAATAACCCGAAAGTAGTATTGCATATTAGATAATATTTGGTACTTTACAAGTAACAAGCAACTACCCCTCCCCTGAAGACAGTTAAGGCTCCCGAAAAGTAGCGTCACAAACCCAAAACTTATTTATATGTCATTTAGAATTTATTTTCTTAGTGCCTTATTCCTTTGCTCTTCCCTGTTTTGCATAGGCCAAAACATCAGCGGGTTACAAAACAAAAAGTTGAATAAAGCAGAGGATCTGGGTTCAGCCCTTGAATCTTTAATAGGAAGGATTGGAGGTTCTGTAGATGGTTCCTTGTATAGTGTAATTGTCTTAAACGACTCGGAGAATGAGCTGAGGATAAAAATCTGGTACACTGGTTATGTAAATGCATCTTTCAATGTGTCTGCAATGACAGCCAGCCGCCAGCGGCAAATAGCAATAAAAAATGCGAAGTTTAAGCAATCCACAGCTGCTTCACCCGCAGAATGTATATTGACATTTGATGACAAGGAAGCAACTGGGTTGGTAACTGAAACTCCCTTTTTAAGAATTGATATTTCCAAAAGACAAGATGGTAGTGGAAAGGTAAAGGTATTTCAACTTGGTAAAATGTGGAAGACAGGTGCTTATGCCCCCGGTGTAATTATCAATGTACCGCTACTGCCCGTTGGTACTGCCGCTTCTTTAAATATGACACAGCCCGGCGATGTAATACCTGCAAAAAAAATTTCCTTCGATCCGCGGATCAATTATTACCAGAAAAGTAATATAAGGCCAGGTGGGGTAATAAGAACCACAGGTGGAGCCAATGCCATTTCTCCTGACTTCAGGTATAATGTAGTGGCAACACCAGAAGATATTTCTGGTACCTGGACCAATACTGATGCTAATACGAGGAATATTACCAAAATGGTAATTACCAATAACAATGCTATTCAAGTGTATAGCCGCACATCAGGACAGGATTTTGACTGGGGGAAGAAACCATTATCAAAAATCAATGAGGTAACCTACTCTGCTAATTTTAAACAGTCTTCTAATACAAGTAACGTTTTACAAATAGTGTTTGCCAATAATGAGTTACAGGTAAAAAACACACAGAAGATATCACTGGGTTTTGGAATGGATAAAAGCGTTGTGTATAATAATGCCTTTAAAAGAAATATTAAGATCGCTTTTTTAAATCCCGCAATCCTCAATCTGGATAATATGGCGACATTATATACTGCAACTACTCCCGGCCAGCCAGTTGATAAAACACCATTGGGACCTCTAAAGAATGTACAATTAAATCTTTGGGATGGATTGCTGGTAGACAACCTTGTAAACTTCGACCGACCGCAAGATATCTCCAGTATAAACATGAATGTTTTCTATGATAAAAATCCTAATTCAGGTGTCTTTTATATTTTACCGGCCGACTATCATTTGAAGTGGAGTAAAGAAAACGGCTATGGCTTACGGATAAATTATGGAGAGCAGGAAACAGGAACTGAAAGCACTCTGGATGCCCCTGTAAGAATGTCGGCCACACTTACTCCCGGAATTTCCAACAGGGAAAAACTATTTGTACAATCGCTTTTAAAAGCAAAGTATCCGGCTTTTACCGAACTAAAATTTTTACCCCTGCGGGAAAATCTTATTACCACTTTTCCGGCCACTTTAAATAGCCTCTATGACATTCCGTTGGAAAAAATTGCTGTTACATCTGGTACAGATCTTACCGGCGATATTAACATTTCATGGCGCACCAATGCAGGCACCAAGGATTTTATACAAACAGCACTTACCTCAAGAGAAGGTATTTCTGCAGCGGTTTTTTTAAACCCGGCAGATGAGGAAATTCTTGATCAGCAGGTTCCTGCTATTATTAACCTGGCTGATAACCGGGTAATAGGAAAGCTAACACTGGAGCCCGCCACCTGGCGGGGGAAAAACTGGAGAAACGAAACCCTGTATCCATTAAAACTGCAATACCTGCATGTGCTCAAAAAAACTATTTCTACTAACAAACCCATCATTTATTCATGGGCAATGAATGGTGCAGAAGTACCGCCGATGGCACAAGTAGCATTTGATAACAGCCGGGTGCCGGTATGGCTTGATAATGATCCCAATGCTGTAATGTGGCTGGAGTATAGTGTGATGAATTGCACCGAATGTGATAATAAAGTAATGGATACTATTACAGGCGGTGTTTCAGGAAAAACAATTCAACAGGTAAAATTCACCATCCCACCAGCAGTATTCGATACATTAAAGGCGTCCTATTTTCTAATAACTGTCCGCAGCAGCCAGGCCGATCCAAAAGGTATCATCGTTAAGGAATTAGATGGATTAAAAATTACAAAAGAAGATACAAAAATCTTTCAGGCAGGCCCATTGTTTCAACCACCGGGGGGCAATCTTGATTTTGAATATAAAATAACGGTGGCTTCCAGCGATGGGGATTTTTACATATCAGAGAAGTGGACATCTTCCTCTTCTAAAGAAGTGCTGCTTGGAAAAACGCAGTTGAAAGAACTTTTTAAAGGGATAATTCCGGGTATTAATTAATTACAGACGCTAACTATTCATGACAGCTATTGTCCGACATATCAATATTCTTTTTTTCATGTACCTGTATCAGGTGGCAACAGCACAACCATCTGTACAATCAGCCACTATCATCAACGGGCAAAAAGTTTTTAAAGACATTAAAAACCCAAATCTCTACTATCATTTACCGGCTGATTATAAGTTAGCCGCTGATGCTTCAGGCAAGCCATTCTTTTCATTAATTCAAATGCGGTATGCCGGCACCAATAAAACGGCTGATGCCGGTATTATTAAATACAACAACCTGGTGCAGTTTAAAATTTCAGCAGATGGGGCGCAACAACGAAAAATACAAGAAGCCGCTACAGAATTAAAACGAACCAATCCGCTGGCAGAACTACGAATGCTGCCCGTCCGTAAATTTTATTCCATACTCGTTTTTGCTTCTACTGCTGACAGAAGCAACGCAGATACAACGGATGTTATAAATGCAGGGGTTTCCGAAAATTCAAACGAACAAGCAGATGTAAACAACAGCTACTGGAATGAAAGGACTGTTTCTGTCCGCCTTACTGATGCGGATGCGCAATTAGTGGAAACTGCATTACAAAAAAATCAATCTCTGTTAAGTTTTTCATATGCGATGTATGCAGCATTCACTGAAAATAATGCTGCCACAACTTCTATAACCGGCAGCAACAAATTAAAAAAGAGATGGGCTGATCATTTTCAACATGCAGCAAATCCCGGCAATGATACTGCCTCAACAATTTTGTTGGCAAAAGCAGATGTAATAGACCTGGGGGTGGATATTGTTCGTTGGCCTTCCCTAATACAAAAAGTGGATATCAATGAAAGGCTGCCTGCAAGGTATGCCCTGTTTGATGTGTATTGCTACGACTTCAATAATGAAATAAGAGCCGACCTTTTTGAAAAAAAAATGGAAATAAAGGCTACCAGTGTAAATGGAAAAGAGATAACCGCCACCTTAACCTTTAAGCAAAGCCAGCCAGAAATATATGCCCGGAGCATCCGCTTTGGTTATGCAGTAAGGTTTGATAAACCGTTTTATTACCGGGTAAGCGAAATAAACCATGATGGAGATAAGGTAACCACCGACTGGATACAAAAAGAAGAATGGGGTGCATTAATTGACATTACCTCATCGCCCGATAAAATTGTACTAAAACCAAAAGAACAAGAGCAATAAATAATATTAAAAACGAGATTATGAAATATCCAGTAAAAATATTTTTATTCTTTACCCTTCTATTTTCATCGCAGGCAATGGCACAGGTAAAATATGATGAGGGGGCTGTCTACATAAAAGGGCTTACTTTTTTGCAGAGCAGCCGGGATACGATGGAATATTATTACCTGCCACAATTTCCACGCCTTGCAACCAGATCCGACGGCACTTTTGAATTTCTGTGCCTGAAATATACAAGTGCAAAAACTGAAAACAGTGGCGGTTTGCTGCATGCATTGGTAGAATTTTCAATTCCAGATTCCTTAATGAAATTGTATGAAAAAGAATTGCAAAAAATTGTTTCTGGCGCAAAAATCAGAGGAGCAGTTCCCTTAATGGAATCTAAAGCCACTGGAGATGAAAATATTAAACCGGGTTTTGAAATTGTGTCGGCTGTATTAAGCAGCAAAGATGGGAAAGATGCAATGACCCGTACTATTGTTACGTCAGGGTACGCACCATTTACGCCAGGGTCAAAAGCGGCAGTAGCTGCTCTATTAAATCCTGTAGGCTCCACTTTATTATGGAACTCATTTACGGGCCCTGCTTCGGATGTGTCAGTTGCTGTTAATGGATATTATGAAGCAGTAGTAAGGGCATACAATGCAGTAGTTACAGCAGAAATGAGTGTGGTCTATTCTCATCTCAGTAAGATTACAAATACCCAGTCAGGCTATAACAAAAATCAGGTACGGCAGGTAGTGGATGAAATGATAAAAAATGGAGTTATAAAGGTAGATGTATTTGATAGGTCAACAGGTTTAGGAGTTAAGACAAGTGATATGGATGGCATCTTGAGTCTTGTTACTACTAAGGTCACCGAAATAATGTTTGATACAAAAACAGGTTGGTCAAAAGAGCCGGAAAGAGTAGATCCCAATCTGGGTTTTAGAGATCAGGGAAAACAGGAAGATACAGGATTATAGAGCAATATCGCCAAAGGCATAGCTGATATCAACAACTCATTACCGATACTTGGATTGTTCTCACCAAAAAGGGATAAAAATTATAATCCGCAATATCGCACCGATAATCAATACATCTTAAAAGATATTAAGGATGTTCGTTCTAATAAATTTTATCTGAACCTCAGTAAGTCAACCACTATTAAAGTACCTTTTCATACAGCAGGCAATCTGGGCGGGTTGTACGCCAAACTTGGAGATGACAGCCGCTACTTCCGCATTGTTAATATTGATGAAGAGACATATCAGCGGCGTAATATCATTTTTCAAGTGGATGGTGATTTTGTTGATGCCTTTGATGATGTTATCAATTTTGTAACCGTCAACTTCAGAAAAAAATATAGCACTGGCGGACATAGTGATGTTACCGCTCAATTATTAATTAACGGGAACGACTTAAAAAATAAAATTAGCATCAAAGATATTTCCTACCCACGTCTTGGTATTAAATCTGCAGACTGGCTTGAATATGAGTATCAATTACTCTGGAGTTTTAAAGGCAGGCCGAACTCAGTTCGAATACCCGAAAATGGAACCCAATGGATAAAAAGTAGCGACCCGGCTGTATCATTAATACCACCGCTTGTAAAAGAGTATGTGGAACTGGATGCCGACCGCCGGGAATTTTTAAATAACGGAGTTGCATCCGCCAGTATAAACTTCGCTACAAAACAAGCCGGTGCTATGAAAGTAGTTCGTACAATTATTCTCCGGGCAGACGATAAAAGCTCTATTAACAAAGTAGCCATTTATCATGATGCTGGAGTGCCGGTAGGTTATCAATCCAGTTGGTTTAAAAATTCCGGAAAAGCTGATGATGATGTTAGTGTAATGGCTTCCAACTATCTTTTTTTATCGGTACCGCCAGCAGAAAAATTTATTAAGAAAAATCCCTGAATAATTGAGTAAAAGAAAAACAATACTGTCTTTAAAATTTCTATTAACTGTCTGCATACAACTGGCACTATTGCCATCCGTATTGGCACAAGCTATTTCAATAGACAGAGGCATAAGCGCCGAAGGGCTTTGGTGTTTTCCACTTACTAC
>JAJAZO010000242.1 GCA_026785745.1 Chitinophagaceae bacterium
ACAGGGGCACTGTTCAAGGTAGCTAACCGAATTAACGGAATCATGGTAGTGTCGCCATGTCCGCCAACAACTACAGCTTTCAAATCAGCAGGAGAGCATCCAAGATGCTGGCTCAATTGATATTTGAAACGGCTGCTATCTAATGTGCCGCCCATTCCTATAATTCTGTTCTTCGGTAACCCTGTTGATTGCAATGCCAGGTAAGTCATCGTATCCATCGGGTTGCTGATAACAATGATGATGGCATTGGGTGAATGTTTTAAAAGATTTTCAACAACGCCTTTAACAATACCTGCATTTACACCAATCAGTTCTTCACGGGTCATGCCGGGTTTTCGGGGCAGGCCAGATGTTATTACTACTACATCACTATTAACAGTTTTAGAATAATCATTGGTGCTGCCACTAATTTTTGTATCAAAGCCAAGCAGCGTAGCGGTCTGCATCATATCCTGTGCCTTACCTTCGGCAACGCCTTCTTTAATATCTAATAATATTAATTCATTGCACAATTCTTTACGGGCAATATTATCGGCACAGGTAGCACCTACGGCTCCGGCACCTACAACAGTAACTTTCATGAAAATTATTTTAACAGTAAATGATTTTGTAACCCGGCAAAGGTATTAGAATCTGATATTGAAGGATAATTTTTTTAAAAAGGGATTAAAAGAAAACATTTGCCCTGAGCAGTATCTGTGTGGTTTCCGGAGAAACTCCATACGTAGCCGTAATGGCAATCCTGTTAAACGGAATTAAAATTAATCCACCGCCATAGCTTGTATGAAAGCCATTGTATGTTTCTCCCGGTTGCCAGATGCGGCCATTATCCAAAAAAGCGAGCAGGCCTATTTTACCGCTAAAGAAAAAATTATGCGTATTAGTTACCCAACGCAGTTCATTGTTGTTATAAAAAATACTTTTAGCATAAAATCTTTCTCTAGGATAGCCCCGCAGATTTTCGTTACCACCCAAAATATTAAGGTGATAATAATCGGCCACCCGGTTCATGGTGGCTCCACCACCTCTTACAGCCAATGTAAATGATTTGCCCAGTGGAATATAAAATGATAATGATGAACTGCCTTTAAAGAATGAATTGTTGCTTTCTTTTATATTTTGCACATATCCACCCCCAATTGAAAAATTAATACCTTTTGTAGGATAGATTTTGCTATTGGTATGTTCAAAACGGTAAGCTATTTCGGCGCCTCCAAATTGTTTGCGATTAAAAAGAGAAGGGTCTATTCCTGCATCTTTTGTGATAAAATGGTTAGCCGTTGCCCATACTTTTACGGACTGGTAAAATACACCTGCTTCAAAACGATGGTACTTGGCAAATTCATTACTCAAGCCTATACTTCCATATGCCCTTTCACTTTTTGTGTTATAAAAATTAACTGGCTGTGAAGTTTTATTAACGCTGAAATTGCCATTACCATAATAATTTTCTACGGCTGGTAAATCCACTCTTGCTTTCAGCAACAAATCCATTTTACCAATAGTGTTATTCATTTTGCCAATGTAGCCAACATTAACTGCACCTCTCAGAAACCCATAATTAGCACTTATTAAATGTGAATGCATATATTCTTCCTTTCGCCACGGTTGTGTTATATATCTTATGTTGGCACTGATGCGGATGCCCGTAGAGGTAAATAGATCAAGGGGGTTGTTATCAAATTCCTTGTATTCAGAAGGGCTTAACAGTGGCAAAATAAAAAAATAAAATTTTTTGTGCTGAGTAGTATCGAACATAAACTTTTGACCTGCTGAAATTTTTGTTTTGCCGTATCTGCCGGTGGAAATAGGTTTGCCATTAATCAAATCACCTGCAGCAGGGTCAACTATTTTTATTTTCACTCCGTCGTTGTTATCGCCTTTTAATTCAAATACATCATCCTTTTCAAGACTGTAAATACGGATTTCTTTTGTTTCATTTTTTTTAAAAACCCTGGAGTAATAAGGTGCATCTTCTGTTTTTTCTTCTTTATTTATTTTATAAATTTTAATGCTTGTTTCTTCGGATGAGAGGCGGTTAATCTCAAATTTTTCTCTTTTCTTCGTGCCTGCAATGTCCGGATGTACGGCAAGGTAATTGTAATAACTTATTGCATCTTTTACAAGATCATCCCTGTGCGATTTTAATTTAGCTGTTAACAAAGCACCTCTTATGCTATATAGCTCTGGCGGTAATTGTTTTACTGCATTTTCTATTACAGCATCTGTAAGGGATTGCTGCAGTTCTTTAGCAGCAGTTATCCAGTCAGCTTCTTTTAGTTCATTCAAAAATATACGGTCTAATGGACGGCCTGGTTCATTAAAATTCTTTACACTATTTATATGATAATCGTACGACTCAAGTTGTGTAGCACCGGCAATATGGCTTGCAATAAAAGGATAAAACCCATCAAACCTTGTGTATGCCTGATCACGGTCACGGGGAATAGGCCTGTATTCTGTTCTCCCTTTTTCTTTAAAACTTGCCCATCTCCATTGGTCGGCATGGCGACCCCAGTCCCCAATCATCATATCAAATAACCTTGCTTTCGCAAAAGTTTTTTGGTTTACATAATAATCATTGTCTTTATAGATGTGTTCAAATAATTTTTCAGAACCAATTACATTCTTTGAATTTCCAAAATGCGGAGCATTTTCCTGGTTTTCATCAGGTCTTTCTTCAAACATGTATAATTGATTGCCATATTTTTCATTGTATTCACCTAATGTTTTTTGCTGAGGCACAAAAACGAAAACTGGTTTGGTATGATAAATACCAGTTGCCTCAATCATTGGGGTAATGGTAGCTGCGGCAAAGGGATAGCCTATAGAAGCCTGGTCTTTTGCAATTCTTGCAATGAAGGTTCCCTGAAATTCGTCCGGCAGTCCATTACCAAAATCTTTATCCACACTTCGTAAAACATATTCTTTACCGGTTTTATCTTCTAATCTTAACCCCATAGACTGGCGGCTTCCACCAGGTTTTGTGGGCACAAGCCCACCTTTCGCTGTATCTAAAAAAAAATTATTTACTCTTACAGGAGTGTTCCATTCTTTACGATAGTGTTTACCATATAAAAAATTATGATAACCACTTCTGTTATATTTTTTCCCCGGTATTACTACAGTAGTTCCGGGTATTGAAGCGGCAGTATGGACTATTGTTGTCTGTGCCTTTAGCGGCACATTATTAATGAATGCAAAAAATAAAATAAACGGAAATAGTAAATATTTTTTATGAGGGCAGCAGCCAGAGGTAAAGGGTGTCATGAAATCCTATTTAAAAAAATCATGCCATTACCTTTCCAGTCAGAAAAGAACTATAAATTATTCAATAA
>JAJAZO010000243.1 GCA_026785745.1 Chitinophagaceae bacterium
CTCTGTAACGTTGGAAAATGTATTTGATTCACTATCCTTACCAAGCATAATGGCTTTAAATGCAAATGAATTGGTGTCGGTTTGTTTCAGTTTTAATTTGCTCGATTCATTCTTAACATACTGATTGGTTAAAAACATATTGTACAACCGCTCTGCATCTTGTAGTTTGCTGTTTTCTTTTGCAAAACGATATAGAGCCACATACAAAATATTAATGGTAGTTAAACGTTGCTGCCCATCTATAATAACCAATTCTTTTACTTCGCTGGTGCTATAAGTGCCTTCGTGTACAAATACAATACTACCAATAAAATGTGTTCCTCTATCTTCCGTTTCTACTGATATAATATCATTCAATAAGTCTTTGCATTCAGTATTTGTCCAATCATAATTTCGTTGATATACTGGAATTACAAACTGTACATTGGGTGCTTGTAAAAAGTTGTTTATCTGTAATTCGTTTGCTTTCATATTGTTTGACTATTCTCTATAATTATTATTTCTTCTTCTGTCAAGTTGTAAATTTGATTGTTCCTTTTTCTGTTGGTTAAGATAGGTTTTTCTGTCGAGATGCTTGCCGATGCGTTGGCAATAAATGTACCATTTGTGCGATTGGCTTTTAAGTCGTTCTTTCTGTAGGTTAATTTTAGCACTGTCGGTCGTTTTGGGTTGCCACTAACTTATTGTACTGTCGCATGTTCTTGTTCCAAATTTAATTCATTGTCAATTTATTTCAGATTCTTATCAAACCAATCCGCAAAATCCAAAAACTCCGGCATCATCGTTGCAGGATTGTGAACCCCGCCTTTCTTAATGATAAATTTGTTTTCAACACCGGCTTCTTTTAGCCGGGCAACAAATGTTTGTGATTCCTGCAAAGGCACAGTCAAATCTGCATCACCATGAATAATAAAAATAGGTGGGTCGTCAGCAGAAACATAATAGATGGGTGACATCTCTCTGGCAATTTTATTTCTTGCACTGGTATCAGTAATATGGTCGTAGGTTGTGGTAAGCTCATTCCATTTTGTAAAATCAAGTGCACCGTATATCCGGTTGGCTATTTGTAAATTTTTATTGTTAATAAAACTAAGACCGGCGCCTCCCCAGTTCAGACAATCGGTGGGCGGATAAAGCACTGCTGCTGCCTGCACTCTTGATGACATACGATTTACCGGGTCTTGTGCTGCACTATCTATTTTTTCATCAGCCATTGCTACTGCCAGGGAAAGATGACCACCGGCAGAACCGCCTGTAATGCCGATTTGGTTGGGGTTTATCTGCCACTGCTTTGCATTGTAACGGATATAGCGAACGGCTCTTTTCGCATCTTCTATTTCATCAGGTATTGCATATCGGGGTTGCGACCCAAGTATAACAAGGAAGACAGTAAACCCTTTGTCAAGAAACATTGCTGATGGGCGAATAGTCCTTTCTGCCTGCTGGTAAGAAGAAAACCAGGAACCGGCAATTACCCAAATGATTGACTTGCCATTTGATTTCATTCTTGGTTTTATATGAAGCATTGTTAAGGCTATGCCGTCTTTTCTTCCATAAATCAATTCATCTACTTTATAATTAGCTGTACCCTGTGCCATTATTTTATTCATTAATGGTCTCCATTGTTTATCAGCCTGAACCGACTTGAAATCTTTATCACCTTCTATTCCATTTGCATCACCTTGTGAAATTGCCGGGGATTTTGAAAGTATAGTAAGAAAATAAAAGGCACTATCCGGAACATTGGCCATTGCCCACCTACTGGCAGCCCGCCAGTAATTGCTTACATCAGCCTCTTTTCCCTGCATTTTTATACCGGCTGAATAGGCCATAGCAGCATTTTTATAGTTCTTTACTTTATAAAGGGAATCTCCTTTTTTATACAATGCATCTGGAGATTGTGCAAAAGAAAACTGTGCGGTGAGAAAGCAGCACAAAAGAATGAGTAAATTTTTCATATTTTTTTTGTCGGTTGTTTCAATACCTGAATTTATTACAAAGTAAGATATCAATTGATATTTATTCCTTTAACCTGGTCATTTCACTGTATTCATAAATATAGAAGCCGGTTCCACTTTTCTTTGAAGCCACCCGCATGGCTTTCGCCACAGTTTTTCCCTGTATGGGTTTGTATTTCGCTGGCATCAGAAAAGATAAGGCCGACATAAAGGCTTTCCCAATTTTTTCTCCCAATCTAAATTCTTTTCTATCACCCAATAAAACAGATGGCCGAAGAATGTGTACAGATTTTAAATGAGCTTCTTTTACCGCATCTTCCACTTCACCTTTCAGTTTCAGGTAAAAATTATTGCTTTTGCTATTTGCTCCAACGGATGATACAAATACAAATGTTTCGCAGCCGTTCAACTTACAGAATTTTGCTGCATTTACTGGTATATCATAATCCACTTTTCGGTAAGCAGCCTTGTCGCCTTTTACTTTTTTCTGTGTAGTGCCAATGGTACAAAAGACCACATCGCTGCCTTCGAGTGCTAAGCGAAAACTTTCTGCATCGCTAAAGTCCACCAGTTTCTTTTCCAGTTTTGCATTGGTAAACTCCATAGAACGGCGTATCAATATCCTAACGGTATCAAAATATTCATCTTGCAGTAATTGATCCAGTAAATAGCTGCCGATTAGGCCTGTTGCGCCGACTAATGATGCTGTCATAAAAATTCAGGATGTTTGCAGTATGCAAATTCAGGAAAATATTTCATTAAAGCCATATAATACATTTGGTATTGATGCAAAGACGAAATTCTTCGCCAGCTTTAAAGATGCTGAAGAGTTAGGGAGTCTCCTCACTCCTCACTCCAAACTCCAGACTCTTATACTCGGCGGAGGCAGCAATATCTTACTCACCAAAGATTTTGACGGACTCGTATTGAAGAATGAAATAAAGGGAATTACTGAATTGCATGAGGACAGAGAATATGTGTATGTAAAAGCCGGGGCGGGGGAGAACTGGCATCAATTTGTTTTACATTGTATTAAAAGAAACTGGGCGGGAGTGGAAAACCTTTCATTGATACCGGGCAATGTTGGTGCATCATCCATGCAAAATATAGGTGCTTATGGTGTGGAGATTGATGATTTGTTTTGGGATATGGAAGCCTGGCATATAAAAGAAAAGAAAATAGTGACGTTTACCAAAAATGATTGTGGATTTGCTTACAGGGAAAGTGTATTTAAAAGAAAGTATAAAGATCAGTTTGTAATATTGAACGTTACTTATCAGCTACGAAAAAAGCCACGATTTAATACCAGCTATGGAGCTATTGAGCAGGAGTTGAAAAAAATGGAAGTGAAAGAACTCACTATAAAAGCAATTTCCGATGCTGTTATTGCAATCCGGTCTTCAAAATTACCCGACCCGGCCAAGATTGGAAATGCAGGAAGTTTTTTTAAAAACCCTGAAATAAATAATGCACAATTTTTAATACTCAAGACTCAGTTTCCAACTATTGTATGTTATCCATTAGAGAATGGCAATATGAAATTAGCTGCAGGCTGGTTAATAGAGCAATGCGGCTGGAAAGGCTTTCGCCGGGGAGATGCAGGTTGTCACGCAAAGCAGGCATTGGTATTAATAAATTATGCCAATGCAAGCGGCACTGAAATCTATAATCTTAGCGAAGAAATATTGCAGAGTGTGAAAGCGAAGTTCAATGTAATGCTGGAAAGGGAAGTGAATATCGTCTGATGCAGCAAAAGGTCTGGTATAGTAGTCATATAAAAGTATGTTGAATTTTAACCGTATCATATTTTCACTCCTGTTATTGATTTCGGTATCAACGTATTCTCAAAGTAAAATTTCAAAAAATGCTGCTCAATTTCAACTGGAAGCAGCAGGGCCGGGTGGTCTTTTCACTTTTAATTTCGATTCAAGATTTGCAAAAAAAGAAAAGGGAATTGGTTTCAGAGCTGGATTAGGCGGAACTCCATTAGGTTTGTTGGGATATTCCTGTAACAGAGGGTTCCAGTTATCTATACCTGTTGGAATCAATTATCTGATTGGTAAAACTAAACATCTGCTGGAATTAGGAGCCGGGCTTGTGCCCTCATTAATTGGGGGAACAAAAGTATTTTGTTTACCGGAACCCGGTACTAAGAATGATTTTTTTAGCGACGAAACAAGTATTTACTGGTATTTACTTGCCGGGTACAGATATCAGCCTGTTCGCAAGAAAGGGATTACTTACCGGTTTTTTATTTCTCCTTAAAAAACCACCGCCTTTGGCGGTGGTAATGTCCTGATGGCTATGCCTTATCTTTAGGGTCTTACTGTTCGTTATGGCTGGTAAATATAAAAAGCTTTCACATGTTGTTTACAAATGCGACTATCATATTGTGTGGACGCCGAAATATAGATTTAGAGTATTGTTTGGAGAGGTAAAAGTTTTAGTAGAGAATGATATTCGAATGCTTTGTGAATGGAAAGGAGTTGAAGTTATCGAGCTAAATGTTCAAATAGACCATGTTCACATAGTTTGTTCAATTCCTCCAAAAGTTTCTGTATCTGAGTTGCTGGGAACATTGAAAGGTAAGTTGGCAATAAAAGTATTTAAAACGTATCCTAAATTGAAGCAGAAACCATATTGGGGAAATCATTTTTGGTCAAGAGGTTATTTTGTTACAACAGTAGGAGTTGATGAAGAAATAATAAGGCGATACGTTAAATATCAAGAAGGAGAAGATAAAAAAGAAGAAACCCAGACACGGGATTTCGACTTGTTTTCTCCGCCATCAGGGTCTTAAAGAGGGCTTTGCCCGATGTATTTCAACCCACCTTCTTAGAAGGTGGTTGTTGAGTCTTTTGGCTTCTGTTAAAGCACTGTATTCCCTTGCATCACCTTCATTGGCGGTAAAAAGAAGAGGCACACCATCACCCGGATAAATGACTATTCCATCTGGCTGAAACATTCCTTTTACATTCCACTTATTGTTAAACGAAATAATATTGTCCCGGTCGCTGACATCCATTTTATAGGTATCCAGATTATAATTCTTGAAGCCCAAGGGGAAAATCTTTGCAACAGTCTTTGTTTCAATATTTATAGTGGCAATGGCATTATTCTCCTGCAATGTTACCCATGCTGTTTTTGAATCGGGAGATATTGCAATGGATTCTGGTTCCAGATCTTTTGCAAAATTGTTGCCAATGCCAAACACCCTTAATCCACCAGCCTGCAGGGTGGCCTGCGAAGAAGTAAAGGAAGAAAAATCTAGATTTACCACGGCGTAATTATCCCCGACACTGATAATAGAAACAGTTTCCAGAGGGTCATTGGAGTAGTCTGCATTAGGCTCGCCTTCATTGGCTGTAAGGATATATTTTCCATCCGGGCTATAGGTAATCATATCCGGAAGCGAACCAACCGGAATTACTTTTACTTCGCTGTAGTCATTGGTTTTAAAAATAACCACTTTGCCGGCATCTTGTTTATTAATAGCTTCAATAGCGGCTGCAAGTTTGCCATCATTAACATCGAGGCTGTTGACTAACCCACCATATGGTGCAAGTGCAATGGAGTGAATTACAACAAGGTTTGAAGGATTAGAAAAATCAATCACATCAATTTTACTCACGGTGCTGTTGTTGACAACAAAAAGCCGTTTTGTTTGCGGGTCGTACGTTGAGATTTCTGCTGCACCAACATCTCCAATATCAATTGAGCCGCTTTCGGCAAAAGAATAGGGGTCTTCTTTGATGATGTTAACGGCAGCTTCCTTTTTACAGGAAACAAAGATGAAAACAGGGATTATCGCTAAAAATGATATTTTTTTCATTCAAGGTATTTGGTGCAAGATTAACAGCGGAATGTTACGAATGGATGAACAGAACATTATTGATATGTTAACCAATAATATCGCCGGAAAGGCTTTTCGGCAGTTGAGCATTATCTTTGCCCTCCAAAATTTCAGGCATGTTCAACAAACGAATAAAAATAAAAGAGCTGCTTTTACAAGAGCCAACCGGGCAGCAAGTAACCGTAATGGGATGGGTGCGAACCTTTCGCAATAACCAGTTTATAGCACTCAATGACGGCAGCACTAATAATAACCTGCAGGTGGTGGTAGCACTCGGCAGCCAGGATGATGAGTTGTTGAAACGCATCACTACTTCCGCTTCACTGAAAGTAACAGGTACCGTTGTTCCATCATTGGGCAAGGGACAAAAAATGGATTTGAATGCCACCGACATTGAAATACTTGGCGACAGCGATGCAGAAATTTATCCATTGCAACCAAAGAAGCACAGCCTTGAATTTTTAAGGGAGATTGCCCACTTACGTTTTCGTACCAACACCTTTGGTTCGGTGTTCCGGGTGCGTCATGCACTGGCATTTGCTGTTCATAAATTTTTTAATGATAAGGGCTTTGTGTACATGCACACACCCATCATTACCGCCAGCGATGCAGAAGGTGCCGGCGAAATGTTTCGTGTAACAACATTACCGTTTGAGGAAACACCCCGCAATGAAAAAGACGAAGTGGATTTCAAACATGATTTTTTTGGAAGAGCCACCAACTTAACTGTTAGCGGACAGTTGGAAGGAGAACTCGGCGCAACAGCTTTTGGTGAGATATATACATTTGGTCCAACGTTCCGTGCAGAGAACAGTAACACAGCAAGACATCTTGCTGAATTCTGGATGATAGAACCCGAAATGGCTTTCCATGATTTAGAAGACAATGCCAATCTTGCTGAAGAGTTTATCAAGTACCTTATTAAATATGCTATTGATAATAATAAAGAAGACCTTGAATTTCTGGCACAACGTTTAGCGGACGAAGAAAAACAATAGCCGCAGGATAAACGCAGTGAAATGGGCTTGATAGAAAAATTAGAATTTGTACTCATCAATAATTTTGAACGACTTACTTACACCGAGGCTATTGATATATTAAGAGAGAGCAGCCACAACAAGAAAAAGAAATTTCAATACCCGATTACAGATTGGGGAATGGACTTACAAAGTGAACATGAAAGATACCTGGTAGAAAAGCATTTTAAAAAACCGGTGATACTGACCGACTATCCCGCCGCCATCAAATCATTTTACATGAGGATGAATGATGATGGAAAAACAGTTGCGGCGATGGACATTCTTGCTCCCGGCATTGGAGAAATAGTTGGTGGTTCTCAAAGAGAAGAACGGTTTGATAAATTACTTGACCGCATGAAAGATATGGGTATACAAGAGGAAGAACTCTGGTGGTATCTGGACACCCGCCGCTTCGGTACTGTCCCTCATGCAGGTTTTGGTCTTGGATTTGAGCGGATGGTACAATTTGTAACCGGGATGACGAATATCCGGGATGTGATTGCTTTTCCGAGAACGCCGGGTAGTGCGGAGTATTAAAATCCCTGCCTGTCCCGACGAATGTCGTGGAAGCCTGACAAAGGGTGATGCTTAAGATAACTATTTAAAGAGATTCGGTAATGTGCCTCTTTTTTATTTACTCTTTGCAGGATGTGAGATTGGCGGCACAATAGACTACCTTGTTTGATTACACACATCAAACTGCTTCATGAAAATCATTGTATTGCTATGTTCGTTATTACTGCTCTCTTTTTTTGTATCAGCACAGACATGGAAGGAATTAAATACTGAATTCAAGAGACTCACAAACAACTCCAACCTTGGAATTGAATATGAAACAGCATTTAAAATAGCCGAAAAATCTGTTGAGGCTGCTAAAAAAGAATTTGGAGAATCAGATTCGAACTATGCTACGAGTTTGAGCAACCTGGCATTTGCTTATTCATTTTATAATAATTTCGAAAAATCAAAACCACTTTATATACAGGCACAAGAAATAAGGAAGAGGATTTTAGGGGAAATGCATCCCGATTATGCCTCCGGCATACAAAGCATGGGTGATTTTTATTATCGTAAAGATGAGAAGGAGAAAGCAGAAGCATTCTTTATACAGGCCATAAATCTTCGTAAAAAAATATTAGGGGAAAACCATCCGGATTACGCCGAAAGCCTGACCAGTCTTGGTCAGCTATATACCGATATGAGCTTGTATACAAAAGGTAATACCTTATTCATTGAAGCAAGGGAAATCAATAAAAAAATTCTTACAGAATCCGATCCGGGGTATGTGGAGAACCTTAATAGCCTGGCTCTTTTATATACCAAGTCAGTACAGTATGAAAAAGCCGAACCGATTTATATAATTGCAAAGGATGCAACAAGAAAATTATTCGGCGAAGCAGGTACGAGGTATGCAAAAAGCTTATCCACCCTGTCAGAATTATATGGTGCTATGTTTCAATTTGACAAGCAAGAAAAAATGCTGGTCCAAGCCATTGATATTTACAAACAAGTTCATAGTGAAACGCACCCTAATTATGCGGGTATGCTTTATAATTTAGCAGGCATATACTCCCGAAAAAAGGAATATGAAAAGGCTGAACTCCTTTTTGTTAAAGCCATGGAAATCTTCAAAGCAGCACAGGGTAAATCTACAGGCTATACGGCATGTCTGAACGGGCTGGGTATATTATTTATGGTGAAAGAAGATTACAAAAAGGCGGAATCTTATTTTTTAGAATCAAGAGAACTTAAAATAAAACTTTTTGGCAAACAGAACTCTGAATATGCAATAAGTCTAAATAATTTAGCTGAAGTATATACTGCAACTGGTCAATATCAAAAAGCTGAACCGCTTTATTTTGAGGCAATTCCAATAATTAAAAAAAACCGGGGCGAAAACAGTCCAAGTTATACAGCTTTGATCAGTAATCTTGCTGTGTTGTATTCAAATACTAACCAGGTTGCAAAAGCAGTTCCTTTGTTCATAGAGCAAAGCAATACTTTAATAAAAAACTTGCTGAAAAATTTTACAGTTCTTTCAGAAAGAGAAAAAGGGAATTACCTTGATATTAATGCCTCTTTGATTTCCTTGAGTAACAGTTTTGCTTACAAACTAAAAAAAGTTCCTGCTGCTATATTGATGAATAATCTGAATCAACAACTTGTTTTCAAATCGTTGAGCCTGTCGGACACAAAAAACATTCTTTTATCCATACAACAAAACCCTGACACCTTACTTAATCAATTGCTGAAAAAATGGCAAGCTGATAAAAGTATATTAACAGAACAATATTCTTTGCCCGTTACCAGCAGACGAACGGACATACATGAAATGGAAATCAATATTGAAGGCTTAGAAAAAGAGCTTAACCGTAAATCAGCAGAATTTCGTAATCAACAAAAAAGCATCCGTATTTCCTTGCAAGACGTTCGCAAAAATCTGGAACCAAATGAAGTTGCTATTGAATTTGTCAACTTTAAATTTTATAATAAAAAATGGACAAACAGCACTATCTATGCAGCTTATATATTGAATAAAAATGATTCAGTTCCGGTATTTGTTCCGCTCTTTGAGGAAAAACAATTACAACAACTTCTTGACAGTGCTGGTAACACTGCTACCAGCATGGTTAGCAGTTTTTATCGTGGCCTCGAAACTAAAAATAAAAGTGCAGTTACTTTAGGGAAAGAATTATACAAATTAGTGTGGCAACCACTTGAAGCATACTTTAAATGGGTAAAGAAAATTTCCTTCTCACTTGCCGGAAAATTACACAGCATTGCGTTTCATGCTTTACAAATAGACAGTACAATGATATTGATGGATAAGTACTATTTGCAACAATACACCAGCACCCGACAGGTAGTATTAAGGGAAAATGAAAAGAAAAATCCACAACCCCAAAGCGTTATATTATTTGGTGACCCAAGCTTTACAATGGATAGTTTGCAATTGGTAAAACAAAAAGAGTATCGGGCGGTTAAAGAAAAGAGTTTTACTCCCATTTATGATTCAAAAAAAAGAAGCAGGGATAACAATAGCTGGAACAACCTGTCTGGCACAGCGGAAGAAGTAAGTAAAATCAAACAATTGTTTGATCAGAATAATATCTCCACAAAATCATATACTCAATCAGCAGCTTCCGAAGAAAACCTGAAAGCACTCAGCGGTAACTCACCACAAATATTGCACATCGCCACACACGGTTTCTTTTTACCAGAACCTGATAAAAAAAGAAAAGAAAATAATTTCAATAATGAAAATACTTACACATTAGCTGATGACCCTTTACTCAGAAGCGGCTTAATACTTTCCGGCGGCAACTATGCCTGGAGTGGTAAAACACCAATAGAAGGTGTGGAAGATGGTATAGCGACAGCCTATGAAATTGCTCAATTAAATTTAAGCAATACCGAACTCGTTGTACTTAGTGCCTGCGAAACAGCATTGGGTGATGTAAAAGGAAGTGAAGGTGTATTTGGCTTGCAACGGGCCTTCAAAATGGCCGGAGTAAAAAAGATGATAGTGAGCCTTTGGCAAGTACCGGATAAAGAAACCGCCGAGTTGATGACAACTTTTTATGGCTACTGGATGAAAGGTAAATCCATCAATGAATCCTTTACACAAGCACAAGCTGATATGCGGAAGAAATATTCTCCTTTTTACTGGGCGGCGTTTGTGCTGGTGGAGTAAGTATTGTTCCCCTATGATGAATCAAGGATGGACTTCTTTTTTCCTGATACCCGGCATAGGATACAGTCTTCACTAATAGATTATGTACTTTTAAAAAAATATTAGCTGAAATTTTCTAATGAAAGGTAGTTTAACCATCATATTGCTTTCTATTTCTTTGCATTCATTTTCACAGACATGGCAAGAATTGAATGATAGTCTTATCCAATATTACAATAACGGAGAATATAAAAAAGGTGTAGTGGCAGGAGAAAAAGCATTGTCAGATGCAAAAAAAGAATTTGGCGAAAATCATAGAGACTATGCCACCATCCTAAGCAACATCGCATTAGGGTATGCAAGTATGGGGCAGTATAAAAAAGCAGAACCGTTGTATATCAGGGTAATAGAAATCAGGAAAAATGTGCTGGGTGAAACTGATCCGGATTATGCCGTAAGCCTCAACGAGCTGGCAGAATTGTATAAAAATACAGGTCAATATGAAAAAGTGGTGCCATTGTATATAATGGCAATAGAAGTTAATAAAAAAGTGCTTGGTGAAACGGATCCGGACTATGCCATAAGCCTTGGTAAGCTGGCAGAACTATATCTATCATTGGGTCAGTACGAAAAAGCCGGGCCATTATATATTCAATCAATGGATATTTTCAAAAAAACATCTGGCGAAAACAATACCGACTATGCCACCAGTATAAACAACATGGCAAGATTTTACGAAAGTACGGGCCAGTATAAAAACGCAGAGCCGCTTTACATCAGTGCAATGTCTATCTATAGGAAAGTATTAGTCGACGATGATCTTTTCTATGCGACTACCCTGAATAACCTGGCCGGATTATACAATAAGATTGGCCAGTATGAAAAAGCAGAGCCGCTTTATATTGAATCAATGGCGATAATGAAAAAAGTTTTGGGTGAAACTCATGCAGACTATGCCAGCAGCCTGAACAACCTGGCAGAATTATACCGGGCCATGGGGCAATATCAAAGTGCAGAGCCCCTTTACATTGCAGCAATGTCTATCTGGAAAAAAACTTGGGGCAAAACTCATCCCGTCTATGCGGGAGGCCTGAACAACCTGGCAGTACTATACGCAGGCATGGGTCTGTATGAAAAAGCAGAGCCGCTGTACATTGAATCAATGGCCATAATGAAGAAAGCTTTGGGCGAATCCCATCCGGATTATGCCAGTAGCCTTAACAACCTGGCAGGATTATATGAAAACATGGGACAGTATGAAAAAGCAGAGCCTTTTTATACCCAAGCACTTATCATCAGAAAAAAAACATTAGGTGAAAGCCACCCTGACTATGCCATTGGCCTGAGCAACCTGGGGTTTTTATATCAAAGTATGGGTCAGTATGAAAAAGCAGAGACGTTTATACTTCAAAACAACGGCATCGCTTTACAAAATCTGCTGAATAATTTTACCATTTTTTCTGAAAAAGAAAAAGGAAATTATATCACTAATAAAATTGGGCTTCTGGCAATGAATAATAGCTTTATATATAATTACAAAAAAACATCCTCCCTTTTTCTCAGGAATAATTTTAACCAGCAACTTATTTTTAAGTCTCTTGCCCTTGCTGATACAAGAAATGTACTGGCATCGGCTCAACAAAGCAATGACACTACCATACGCCGGGTACTGAAAGAATGGCTAAACGCCAAAAAAATATTGGCGATACAATACTCCCTGCCCATTGCCAAAAGAAGCACCGATCTAAAAATAATAGAAAGAAATACAGAAAATTTGGAAAAAGAACTTACCCGCCGTTCCTCCGGATTTCGTAATCAACAAACAGCTCTCAAAACCTCCATGCAGGATGTACAAAAGAACTTACAGGAAGATGAAGTGGCAGTAGAATTTGTACAATTCCGGTTATACAATAAAAAATGGACCGACAGTATCCTTTATGGAGCGTACATTTTGAATAAAAATGATTCCGTTCCGGTATTTGTTCCCCTCTGTGAAGAAAAACAATTGCAGTACCTCTTTGATAGTGCAGGTAATACAGCTACATCAATGGTCAGCAGCTTTTATCGGGGGCTTGATATAAAAAATAAAAGTAGCGTTTCATTAGGAAAAGAATTATACAAATTAGTATGGGAGCCTTTAGAGCCTTATTTAAAAGGCATTAAAAAAGTGTCCTATTCTCCTGCCGGTAAACTATACAGCATTGCCTTCCAGGCATTACCGATTGACAGCACAACGGTACTCATGGACAGGTATCAACTACAGCAATACATTAGTACCCGGCAGATAGCTTTACGGGATTCAGAAAATCAGACTTCCAAACCCCGTAACATTACATTGTTTGGCAATGCAAGTTTTACCATGGATAGTTTACAGTTGATTAAACAAAAAGTAAATCAACCGGAAAAAGAAATTGTATCTACTTCGATTTATGCTCCACAAAAAAGAAGCAGTGACAACAATACCTGGAATAACCTGCCCGGCACCGCGGAAGAAGTAAGTAAAATCAAATTATTATTTGATCAGAACAAGATAACTACTAAATCATTTATTCAAACATCCGCTTCTGAAGAAAATCTGAAAGCATTAGATGCCAACTCGCCACAGATATTGCATATCGCCACGCATGGTTTCTTTTTACCCGAACCAGATAAAAAAAGAAAAGACAATAGTTTAAATAATGAAAACAGTTACACCTTAGCCGATGACCCATTACTCAGAAGCGGATTAATATTTGCCGGAGGCAACTATGCCTGGAGTGGTAAAACACCGATTGATGGAGTGGAAGATGGAATCGCCACGGCTTACGAAATTTCGCAACTGAATTTAAGCAATACCGAACTCGTTGTACTCAGTGCCTGCGAAACAGCTCTTGGTGATGTTAAGGGAAGTGAAGGAGTATTTGGATTACAACGGGCTTTTAAAATGGCGGGAGTTAAAAAGATGATTGTAAGTCTTTGGCAAGTACCGGATAAAGAAACCGCCGAGTTGATGACAACTTTTTATGCTTACTGGATGAAAGGAAAAACAATCAACGATTCTTTGACACAGGCACAAGCAGATATGCGGAAGAAACATTCTCCTTTTTACTGGGCGGCGTTTGTGCTGGTAGAATAATGATACCGGCTTTTTTTATTATTCATTTGCTGTGGCCGTAAAGATTGCGTAAATTAAACAATCAATCAGCCAAAAACTACTGCTATGAAATTCATCCTGGTATCATGCCTGTTGTTTTTTTCTGTTACGGCAGTTGGCCAGATTACAAGACCCACCCTTGATTTGCTGACCAAATCAATGCAATTGTTAACTAATGGGGAATACGAGAAAGCAATTCCTATAGCAGAAAAAGCTATAGAAGTTGTTAAAACCGAAGCAGGTGAAGATGATCCTATTTATATCGGGCAACTTTTTATACTGGGATACTGCCATTACATGCTTTACCATTATGAAAAGGCAGAAAAATATTATCTCCTGCAAAAAGAACGGCTGGCAAAAACTTCCGGAGAAAAAGATATCAGCTATTCGGCCTCTCTTTCACGATTGGCAATGCTGTACAGGGATATGGGAAAATACCAGCAATCAATAGCCCTGTACTTACAGGCAAAAGCAATTAATAAAAACGTATTAGGCGAAAAAGCCACGGAGTACTCAACGGTTCTCAATAACCTTGCATCCTTATACCAGTCTATTGGCGACTATCCGAAAGCGGAACAGCTTTTCATAGAATCTGGAAACATATATAAAGCAGCAGCGGGGGAAAACAATGCTTCATATGCGAGCAACCTGAATAACCTGGCTACATTATATTCTGACTTGGGACAATATGAAAAAGCTAAAATTCTTTGTGTGCAGGGGTTAACTATCAGGAAAAATGTTTTGGGAGAAACCCATCCTGATTATGCTGAAAGCCTTAATAACCTCGCTTCTCTTAGTGTATCAATGGGTAAGTATGAAGAAGCAGAAACGCTTTACATAACGGCAACAGGAATATTTAAAAAAACCCTGGGAGAAACAAGCCCTTACTATGCTGTTGGCCTTAATAACCTTGCCTATTTCTATGAAACTACCGGCAAGTATGAAAAAGCAGAACGGCTTTATATGGAAGTAAGAGATATAAGAAAAAGAATTTTGGGATCCACCCATCCTGATTATGCTACCACACTTAGTAACCTTGCCGGTTTATATGTATATGCCGGGCAATATGAAAAAGCAGAAGGGCTTTACACAGAAGCGATGGAAATAAAAAAGAATTCTCTTGGAGAAACACATCCGGAATATGCTGTAAGCCTTAACAATCTCGGTGTTTTGTATGAGTCTATGGGCCAATATAAAAAGGCTGAGCTACTCTATATGGAATCCGTGGCTATAAAGAAAAAGGTTTTAGGAGATAGTCATCCTGACTATGCCACCGGGCTAAATAACCTTGCTATATTATACACATTTTTAGGCCAGCATGAAAAAGCAGAAACCCTTTTAACCCATGCAGTAGAGATAATTAAAAACGCACTTGGAGAAAACAATATAGCTTATGCTACCAGCTTAGACAACCTCGCTAATGTATGGCAGAGTCTGGAAAAATACTCCAAAGCGGAATCGGCTTATATAAGGGCAATGCAAATCAGGAAAAACCTGTTTGGAGAAATCAATGCTACGTATGCATACAGCCTTAACAACCTGGCGGCTTTTTATAGTGAAACAGGTCAATACAAAAAAGCCGAACCGTTAATTATACAGGCAAAAGATATTTGGAAAAAAACAATGGGAGAAACCAGCCCGGCGTATGCTACGGCCGTTAATAACCTGGCTGCATTTTACAGAAAAACACAAACACAATACATAAAAGCAGAAGCCCTGTATCTTGAAACAATACGGCTTCGGGCAATAATACTGGGAGAGAACCATCCTTATTATTCAGGCAGTCAGAACGACCTGGCATTATTATATATGCAGATGGCACAGTATAAAAAGGCGGAGCCCCTGTTCCTGTCAAGCAGTGCTATTCTTTTACAAAAAATACGTAGCACATTCAGCATTCTTTCAGAAAAAGAGAAAAGAAAATACCTGGACTACAACAGGGAAATAATGGAGTGTAACAACAGCTTCTTGTATCAGTACCCGAAAGCTTCCCTTGCGATTATCGAAAACAACTACAACCTGGAACTGGGGTTTAAATCATTATCACTTGCTGATACAAAGAATATGCTAGAACAGGTGCGTAACAGCAATGATACGGCTGTAAAAAGAATATTCAATCTATGGCTGGTGACAAAAAACATATTGGCAAAACAATACACCTTATCGGCTACAAGCAGAACTGTTGATGTAAAATCTGTTGAAACAGAAGCAGAATCTTTTGAAAAAGAATTGAATCGCCGCTCTTCCGCTTTCACTAACCAGCAAAAAGCATTGCAGGTTACCATGAAGGATGTACAGAAAAACCTCTCCGCAGATGAAGCAGCGGTTGAGTTTGTAAAGTTCAGACTGTATAATAAGAAGTGGACTGACTCTGTTATTTACGGGGCCTATATTCTTCGTAAAAATGATGTGGCTCCGAAGTTTGTTCCGCTTTGTGAAAAAAAGCAGTTACAGCAGTTATTTGACAGTGCAGGAAGTACAGCATCAAGAGTAGTAAAAAGTTTTTATCGTGGGCTTGAAGTGAAAAGCAAAGAAACGGCACGGTTAGGCATTAAAATGTATAAACTGGTGTGGGAGCCATTAGAACCATTTTTAAAAGGAGTAAAAAAAATATCTTACTCTCCTGCCGGTAAGTTATATAGTGTGGCATTTCATGCACTACCCATTGATAGCACAGCTATATTAATGGATAAATACCAGTTGCAGCAATATACAAGTACCCGGCAAATTGCTTTACGAAATGAGGGTAGTGAAAAAGTAAAGCCAGGCAGTATTGTGTTATTTGGTGATGCACTGTTTACTATGGACAGCCTGCAATTGGTAAAGCAACGGAAGAATAATAGTAATGATAAATTTAATGCAGCATCTTCTTATATCTCAAAAAGCCGTGACAATGAAACAGGAACCTGGATAAGCCTGCCCGGCACCGCTGAAGAAATAAAAAAGATCGGACAATTGTTTGAGCAAAATAAAATCAGCAACCATTCTTATATGGAGGAATCAGCATCAGAAGATAACCTGAAAGCATTGACAGGTAAGCCACAACAAATAATACATATTGCTACACATGGTTTCTTTTTAAAGGAATTGAATAAGAAAAAAACTCCACTGTCTGGGCAGGGTAATGCCTATTCATTGGCAGAAGACCCTTTATTGCGGACCGGGTTGGTATTAGCAGGAGGTAATTATGCTTGGAGTGGCAAAACACCGGTTGACGGAGTGGAAGATGGAATTGCAACGGCGTATGAAATTTCGCAATTGAATTTAAGTGCTACAGAATTACTGGTGCTTAGTGCCTGCGAAACTGCTTTGGGTGATATTAAAGGAACAGAAGGAGTTTTTGGAATGCAAAGAGGATTTAAAATGGCGGGAGTAAAAAAAATGATAGTTAGCCTGTGGCAGGTGCCGGATAAAGAAACCGCCGAGCTAATGACATCTTTTTATTCTTACTGGATGAATGGAAAAAATATCAACGAATCATTTTACCAGGCACAAGCGGATATGAGAAAAAAATATGCTCCTTATTACTGGGCTGCTTTTGTGTTGGTGGAGTAAATAGAAAGAACCTTTTCATTCTTCAAATATTACTGTACCGCTTCTTCCCTGTAAACAAAATAAACATTATCATAATTACGATATTGCTTTACGTCAGACCGGTGGAGATAGTTGCTGATTCTGGCAGTATCTTCTTTTGCAACCACCGTTAATAATATTGTTTTGGGCGGCAATCGCAAAGTGCTGTCATTTAAAATGGCAAGTCCATTCAATACTTTTTGTGATTGTAGCTTGGCATACCAGTCTAAATGAGGCAGCTCGGTTGCCAGCCAAACATCATATCCCGGGTTAGCTTTGCGTATGCTGTCAGCTTCATTTGTTACCAGCCCGTTTACCGACAAGGCTTTTTGTTTAGAAGAAGAAAGGATAATTGCTTTTTTACCCAGAAAATAAACTCCATGTACAAAGCTGATACCAATAATAATTAAAAAGAAGTTTCGCAGCCAATGGGTAAACACAGCCGTTTGCTTTTGAGAAAAAAGAAAAACAAACAAACAGAGTTGCAGGAAAATAATGGGAAACAAAAAACCCCGGCTTTCATATACAAAAGTCCAGGAGGAAACGCTGCCCTTATATTCAACAGCATGGTATCGTAATGACATATAAGACAGCATAGCAATAATAGAAAGAGAAACAAATAAACCGGTAAGCAGGAAAAATATCCTGTCAGAAATTAACTTCCGGAAATACTTCTTTGCGAGGTAGAAAAAAACAGTAACTAAAAAAGCGAGGCCAATAAAATTAATAACATAAAGCAGTATGCCATAGAGGTGGTAAACGGAGTAGAGATGTGTTTTAACCTGAACTCCCAGGAAATCAAGATTGATAACCGAAGCCGGCACAAAAGGATACAGCACTTTCAGGTTTTCAGGAAAGAAACCTGCAACATATTCATTACCGCTTTTTGCCATTGTCCATCGCTGAGAATAAAAATCGGGATACAGGGCAAGAGTTTGTGTTTCTAAAGAATGGAAATAAAAATAATGAACAGCTACCAGCAGTACAGAAAGCAGCAATGTTACAGAGCCGTAATGAAGTATCCGTTTTTCTTTTTTTAGAAAACCAATAAATAATAAGGAAAGAGGAAAAACGATAGTAAGCGGCAGGTAGGTGAGTTTTGTCAACCCGGGCAGAAAGAATAAAAAAGCAGTTACAGCCAGGTAAACAAAAGAGGGACGGCTTCCGGCTTGGGCAATATAAATGCACCTCAACAAGGCTAAAAATAATAATGCAAGTGCAAACACATCTTTGGAAGAAGAACTGATTTCTACTGTGTAAAGAAAAAACCCTGACAAAAGGATAAATAGATTTGTCCAGAAATGATTTTCTGTTAACAGTAACATTATTTTTCGGAGAACAAGAAAAAGAAAAAGCCACGACAAAGATTCAATCAGCCAGGTAACAAGAAAGTAATTATCCGGGAATAATTTTAATAATGGTGCGGCAATGATAGAATATAAAGGTGAAACCGCCGAGGGCAAATAAATATTCTCAGTAATGCCCGGAGTGCTAAGTAAACTAACAGGAATAGTAAACCCGTCTCCAGTAGATAAGTTTTTGGCGAGCAACAGATAAAACGATTTGTCTGTTTCATAATTGGAGAAAACGGCAACCAGGATTGATTTACTGATAGTGGCAATAGCAACAAATAACCAGCCTATCCTTTTTTGATTTAATAGCTGGTATAGAAAAAGCCGGGTGGATGCCATTGCTGTGTAATTATTTTTTCCAGAACATTCCTATCCGGCGGTTTACATTTTCCCGGATGTTCAGGTAATATAAATTAATATCGGCAATATGGTAATTCCTGTTGACGTATAAAAAGCTCCAGGGAAACTTTGGTTTCTTTACATACAAAAGACCATTACTGGTTTGTGCATCGGTGGTATGACTATAAATTGTATTGAACCTTGTCAGCACACTTCCTTTATTCGATTTTCTGGGGGCATATTCATTTCCTGTTGTCCAGGTAAGAGGATTAGTGACGTAGGAGTTTCCATTTTCATTTTTTAAATAGAAAGGAACAAATCCTTTGCGGAGTGTTCGCCAGCTACAGATACAACCTGTTTGTAAGGAGTCTTCACACATTTTCAGCGAAATAAAATATTCTTTTGGCACCGGCCATCCGATTATATAGGCAACCACTAATTTGTTTTGTAATACTTTGCCTTCGAAGTAGTCTTTCAATAATCTTTCTGCCAGTAAACTTCCCTGGCTATGGGAGGCGATAATGATTGGCCTTTCTTTGTTCCATGTCTTCAAATAATATTCAAAAGCAGTTTTTAAATCCTGGTAAGCCAGTTCAAATGCCTTGGCGGCTTTTTGTTTATCTTTTTCAGAAAATGTTTTGATATGTGCCTGCCGGTATCTTGGTGCAAAAACCCGGCATTGATTATTAAATACACTGGCCTGGTATAGCAAAGAAGAGTAATCCGTTTTGGCATTTATATAATCATCATCAATATCAGCATTCTGGCCTTTCATTTTTTTCATGCTGGTATAAGTGGTGGGATGTAAAAAGAAAACATCCACCATCGAGTCTTTGGGTTCGTTTCGCAGCGGGGCAGGCACACTATCGGATGGGTCCCATTTCCAGGGATGGGCTGCCCAATAATTCAAATTGCTATAATCTGGTTTTCCATCAGGGCTTTTGAATGTATAGTTGCTTTTAAAAGCCTGGTATTTATCAGAACAAGAGATAATGGACACTATTAATATTATAAGGAAGCCAAATAACCGCATAAGGCAAAGTAACCCAAAACCCGCCAAAATGGACAGTTCGTCCACTTATTTTGCCATTTATGGAAACGGGGATAATTTCATAATTCACAAATTTGGAAGTAAAATTCAAGCCCAGACTGCATTTGAGGGCAAAGAGTAATAATTTTTCAAACCATTACCCTAAAAAATATGGTACTTTAGTTTGCATAGTACCAAATATCACCCTATCTTTGATTTCTAATTGAAAAAGAAGGGATATGAATATAGATAACACACAAAGCCAGATGCGGAAGGGCATATTCGAATTCTGCATTCTTTCCATCATTCGCCGGGGCGAGGCATACCCCAGTGATATTGTGGAAGAGATGCGGGCCGCCAATCTGCAAATACTGGAAGGCACCTTGTACCCATTACTTACCCGGTTGAAAAATGCTGAAATGTTAACCTATCGCTGGGTAGAAAGTAATTCCGGGCCACCCCGCAAATATTTTTCACTAACCGAAAAGGGCAGCAATTTTTATAAAGAGCTGGAGCAAACCTGGAACGAACTATCAAACGGTGTAAATGCCCTGACCAGTAAAAAATCTGATGAACCGCTGAACAACCAATAAGACAACAAGAAAACTTCAACCAAATATTTAAGGACATGAAAAAGATTATCAACATAAACTTAAGCGGCCGGGTTATCCCGATAGAAGATGCTGCTTATGAAAAGTTGCAGGCCTACATTGAAAGTTTGCGTCGCTATTTTGCTAATGAAGAAAGCCGTGATGAAATCATCAATGACATTGAGAGCCGCATTGCTGAATTGCTACAGGAGAAAATCCGCAAGGGTGCAGATGCGATAACCGATGAAGCTGTAAATGAAGTGATAGCGTCAATGGGAACGGTAGAAGATTTTGAAGCTGAAGAAAAAGAAAATGCTTCTTCTGCAACAACCGCTTCTGCTTCTCAACAAAGCAATCAGCAAAATTTTATCTACGGTGAAAAAAACCCACGGGGTCGTTTATACCGGGATAGCAATGACAAGTTTATTGGTGGTGTGTGTAGCGGTATTGCTACTTACCTCAATGTTGATCCTGCTGTTGTACGTTTATTATTTGCCATTATAGGATTTGGTACAGGTATTGGCTTCCTGGCTTATATCATTTTATGGATTGTGTTGCCACCCAAAGATCTGGAAGGATATAACGGTAAAAGATTGTATAGAAATCCGGAGGACAGGATATTGGGTGGAGTAGCTGGTGGCCTTGCCGCTTATTTTGATAAAAAGGCAACCAACATCAGGTTAATATTTGCCGCACCGATTTTGCTCAACATATTGATTAACATTTTTAGCGGATTCCGGTGGGATAATGATTTTGGTTTTGTGATGAACATAGGCTTTGGCTCAATCAGCGGCACCTTTATTCTTACGTACATTATTTTATGGATTGTGTTGCCCGAAGCAAATAGTGATTATGAGAAAATGGAAATGCGGGGCGAAAAGGTAGACGTAAATCGTATCCGTCAGAATGTAAAAGAAGGAATGGGTAATATGAAAGACCGTATGAAAGGGTGGGGCGAAGAAGTAAAAGAGTCTGCACAAAATATTAGTAGTAGGGCAAAAGAATTTGCAGGCACAAGAGGAAAAGCTTTTGCTTCGGAAGTTAATGACACAGTGCGCCGTGGTGGTGGTGGCATCGGGCATGCAATAGCAGTACTTTTTAAAGTGTTTTTCTTGTTCATCGCCGGTGTTATCACTTTTTCTTTATTCGTTTTATTGATTGCATTATTGTTTGGCGGTGTTGCCTGGTGGCCAATCAATAATTTTTTGTGGACCAGTAAGTGGCAGCAAATTTTTGCATGGAGTACATTGATTTTTTTCCTTATAGTTCCACTGATAGGATTTGTTACCTGGATTGTTCGCCGCATCATTAAAGCAAAATCAAGAAATAATTATCTCGGCTGGACCTTTGGTGGCCTGTGGACTATCGGCTTTGTGGCTATGACATTATTTGTTTCCAGTATGGTAAAAGATTTCCGTGAGTACGAACATGTTGATACACCTGTAACTATTACCCAACCTGCCAACGGTAAAATGATAGTGGCAGTATCTCAACCGGAACTGGAATTCAGTGGCAGCTTTGGCTGGATGAATGATGGAAGGGATGGCTGGGATCTTTCTGCTGATACATTAAAGATTGCGGCTGTAAAATTCAATGTAAAAGCAAGTACTGACGATCAATACCGGGTGTTTATAAAAAGATACAGTTTTGGAAGAACAAATGAAGATGCTACAACCAGGGCTGAGGAAATTCAATTTGCTGCCGTATCAAAGGACAGTGTGCTTGACATAGCAAACGGATACGCCATTGGTAAGGAAAGTAAATTCCGGGGACAAAATATAGAGATAGAGATACAAGTACCCGCCGGAAAAAAAATAAGGTTTAATAAATCTGTAACGGACAAGCTTAATTCTATACATATACAAGTGAAAAAAGGCGGCAGAAGAAACAGGATAACCGGGTTTGAAATTAATAATGATGAAAGTGATTTCCGGTACAGCCCCGAGGTGGATTATATAATGGGTATTGATGGAGAACTAAAAGACCCGAACGGAACTACCACCATTACGGAGCCAACTAACGATTATCGGTATGACAACAACGACAGCCTTAATCTTGAAAAGTCTATCGAAAAGAAAAAACAGGAATTGAAAGAACTGGAAGAAAAGAAAAATAAAAAAGTGGTAAAGTCAGCTATTCTTAAAAAGAAAGTCAATAGTAAAAGTGTGGAAGATGCGGTTGCAACAACACCCACACCAGCCTCTTCGGTACTGGAATGGTTTTAAGATTCGCATTGAATTATAACATCGAACATGATTAAAAGTAATCGCATACTATTTTTATTACTGCCGGGCTATTTTCTGTTAGCAGCTTGTTCCGGTACTAAAAATGCAATAGCGGCAAAGAAACATTCCGGTGATGCCGGCGAATTATATAACACTATTGCTAATATGGACAGTGTTCTCTTCAATGCATTCAAAAGCCGGGATGTGGAGAAATTAAAAACATTGTTTACAGAAGACCTTGAGTTTTATCATGACCTGAGTGGACTTACTAACTACACCCAAAACATGGAAGCCTTTAAAAGCACAGCGGAAAAAAATAATGACCTGAAACGGGAATTAATACCCGGAAGTCTTGAAGTGTATCCTGTAAAAGATTTTGGTGCCATGCAAATAGGAGAGCATCGTTTTTGCCACACCGAAAATGGAAAACCCGATTGCGGCACATTTAAGTTTGTTCATATCTGGAAAAAAGTAAACGGCGGATGGAAAATATCAAGAGTGGTCAGTTATGGACATTAATAATAAGAGTATATAATATAGGTTGAAGTTGGCTCCCTTTTACAGGGAGAGAAGAGCCCCGAAAAAGGGGCTTTTCTGTATATGATAAACGAAATTTTTTTCAGTTACATTTGCGGACAATTTTGCCAACATGAAGAATACCCCGTTTACTGATAAACACATTGCTCTCGGAGCTAAAATGGCAGAGTTTGCCGGATACAATATGCCCATTTCTTATACCGGCATTAATGATGAACATGCGGCGGTTAGAAAAAATGCCGGTGTGTTTGATGTAAGCCACATGGGAGAATTTATTCTGAAAGGAGAAAATGCTCTTGATCTTATTCAACGGGTAACCAGTAACGATGCGGCTAAACTGAAAGCAGGACAGGCACAATACAGTTGCCTGCCAAATGAACAAGGCGGCATTGTAGATGACTTATTGGTGTATTGCGTGGAAGAGAATAACCTGCTTGCCGGTAAGACAGGAATCTATATGCTGGTAGTAAATGCTTCCAACATAGAAAAAGACTGGAACTGGATTCAAAAGCACAATCTCCCCATTGCGGGGGGACAAAGGGGAGCCGTGGAAATGCACAACATCTCTGATAAAACCTGTTTGCTTGCAATACAAGGTCCCAATGCAACAAAGATTTTGCAGTCGTTGACGGAGATGGATATTTTGAATTTGAAATACTACACATTTACCAAAGGAAAATTTGCCGGTGTAGATAATGTTGTCGTAAGTGCAACCGGCTATACAGGTGCAGGTGGGGTAGAAATATATTTTGAAGATAAAGATGGATCTGCGGAGCAAATATGGGATGCTATTTTTGCTGCCGGTGCACCGCAGGGAATGAAACCTGTTGGCCTTGGTGCAAGAGATACACTGCGGTTAGAAATGGGTTTTTGTTTATACGGAAATGATATTGATGATACTACTTCTCCTATAGAAGCGGGACTGGGATGGATAACCAAATTCACCAAAGAGTTTATTGCAAAAGAAGTTTTTGAAAAACAAAAAGCAGCAGGGCCAGAAAAAAAACTCGTCGGCTTTGAAATGATTGAAAAAGGAATACCCCGGCAGGGTTATGAAATAAAAGATTTCAGTGGCGAAACGATTGGACATGTTACCTCTGGCACACAATCACCCAGCCTGGGCAAAGCGATAGGCATGGGATATGTACGAAATGTATTTGCTGCAATTGATACGGATATTTATATCAAGGTTAGGGATAAATTATTACAGGCAAAAGTTGCTAAACTTCCTTTTTCATAATAAAGCTGTGCGGTAAGATTTTTGCGATTGCAGTTCATCCTTTGTCTTTCGTATTTCAAACTTGCTCTGATGCCAACTATTCATCTTACCACATTTATAGCAGCCCCCGTTACTGTGGTATTTGACCTGTGCCGCAATATTGATATGCACCGGCAAACCATGAATGCTTACCAGGAAGAAGCTGTTGCAGGAATACGATTTGGATTAATTGAAAAAGAGGAAACGGTAACCTGGAAAGCAAAACATCTTTTTAAAACCCGGATGCTGCGGGTAAAGATCACCGAAATGAAGAAGCCGGACATGTTCATCAGCGAACAGGCCGAAGGTGATTTTAAGTTGATGAAGCATGAACATCATTTTAAACCCTGCGATAACGGTACCATTATGATTGACCTTTTTTATTTTGAAACACCCTACGGAATACTGGGGCAGGGGCTTAACAGTCTTTATCTTACCAGATACATAAAGCGGCTGCTGGAACAGCGGAATAAAACGTTAAAAGAATTTGCAGAGAGTGATAAATGGAAGAAGGTGTTGGTGAAATGATGAGCTTTGCGGTTTAATTTCTGTTCCTTTATTTATTTTCGAATGTACAACTTTCGTTTCGGTCTGCATGAACGGCGACCCGATAGCTATCGGGTGCAACAGCCCCACTCACAAAATCATCTGACACATCGCCTAGGAACCTTTATTGTTGGAGACTCGGCCGGGAAGAAAAATACCGTTGTTGCACGATATATTTATTACTGAATGATTGGAATAGTTCGAATCTGGTTTTCTGCCACAGCTCTCATTATTCCTTTAAATCTTATTGGAATATCAGATTTGCTTTTCAAGCTAAATCTTATTGGAAAGCCAGGCATAGTTGGTTTTGAAATATAAAAATAGAAACCATTGCATTTATAATTAGCTCCATCATTCACATCTCTAACAAATTTTTCGCCAGTAGGATACAGTAGTTCCTTACATTCACAATCTACTTCCGTCTCTTCATTTTCAACTAGCACAATATACTTTGACATAGGTTCCAGATAAGTTTCTGCTTTAACTTCAATTTGAATTTCTTTGTCGGGAATAAGAATTGAAAGATATCCCCTCACATTTTGATATGTCTGATGTTGTGGAAGAAAAGTATTCTGTTTATTTATTACATCTACCATTTGTTTAAATGCGAAGTCCAGACCGTTTGCAAAAACGTCAATGTATAAAGTTTGTAATAAAATTGTAGGCATCAAGCAATCATCTAACTTAACTGGAATTAATTTAACCTTATTTTGAGTCGCTATATACAATGCGTTTTGCCATTCAAGTTTCACCATATTACTGGCGAGGCTATTTTTTGAGACGAAAAAGAAAAAGAACTCGCATTGCTCTAAACCTTGATTCATTTTATCAATGATTCCTTCTCCTGGTTGCATAGACCAGCTATCGTAAAAAACATTTTCCATTCCATATACTTCTGATAACTTTATTGCAATAGGTTCGACTATTGGTTTGTCCTTCCAGTTATGGCTTAAAAATATCATAAAAGCTACTTAAATATTTCGTACAACTCTGTAATTTACACAACTTCTTCTATAAAAACAGACCGATAACCACTATAAGATTATACAAGAAACAATCTCATTTTACTCTCTCATCCTTTATTTTTGCTGTACAACTATGAGCAACAAACCCACCCTCCATACATCTCTTTCACCGGCATTGTTACACTTATATGATTTAAGCAACAGCGTTGTCGTTATCATAGATGTGTTCCGGGCTACATCCACTATTGCTTCTGCATTATATAATGGTGCAAAATGTGTAATCCCGGTTGATTTAGTGCCTGGGTAATCTAAATCAGTATAACATCGGCGGTGTTACGGAAGGCCAAAAATAGTGTGTGAGAGTTGTGTGGTTTGCATCAAAGCAAACAAACGATACCCGTATTGTAATTTAAATATCAAGCACAACAACCAGATTCTTTTTTATAGATTCTATTTCTCTCTGACTAAGAC
>JAJAZO010000244.1 GCA_026785745.1 Chitinophagaceae bacterium
AAGAAAGAGTGTGTATGCTGTAGTGAGGGCATTTGAAATAATTGGAGAGGCGGCAAAATTGATTCCGGAAGATATAAAATCTCAAACACCGTTGATTGAATGGCAATTAATGAATGATTTCAGAAATATACTTACTCACCAATATTTCGGAATAGAGTATGAAATATTATGGCAAGTTATTAAAGAAAGCCTTCCTTATAACTACGAACTGGTGAAAAGGATTGGTTTATAGCTTAAAGCTTATTTAAACAACTGGTACACCACCCAGCTCATTAAATAAGCCAACCCTGTCATATAGATTAACTGGATAACAGGCCATTTCCAGCTTTTCGTTTCTCTTTTTACTACAGCCAGTGTACTCATGCACTGCATCGCAAAAACATAAAATATCATAAGTGATAACCCGGAGGCCAGGTTAAACACCGGTTTTCCATCTGGTTTTACCGCCGCTTTCATCTTTTCTTTCAATAACAAACTTCCATCGTTGTCATCACCTACACTGTAGATAGTGGCCATTGTTCCCACAAAAACTTCTCTCGCTGCAAAAGACGTAATCAAAGCAATACCTATTTTCCAATCATAACCCAGTGGAGTAATGGCTGGTTCAATCGTTTTTCCCAGAATACCAGCATACGAATTTTCCAACTTTGCTGACTGGTACTCCTTTCTTAATTGAGCACTGTCAGCACCCTTTATTGAGATTGCTTGTTGATACGGTTGTGAAATTTGTTGCATCCTGTTGCCCGGCCCAAAAGATCATAAAGCCCACAACACCAGGCTGATTATCATGATCACCTTACCGGCATCCATTACAAATATCCTTGCCTTGCTTATCATCGTTGGCAGCACATTGCCCCATCTTGGCGAACGGTAAGTTGGCAATTCAAGAATGAAAAAGCTTTTCTCGTTTATCTTAATAAACCATTTGGCCACATACGATACTATCAATGCCATTACAAGTCCCAATAAATACAACCCCATCATTACCAAACCTTGCACACCGAGAAAACCGAGTAAGTATGTTTTAGGAATTACAAGGCCTATTAAAATTGTATAAACCGGCAGCCGAGCCGAACAACTCATCAGCGGAGTAATCAAAATCGTCAGCAACCTTTCTTTTTTATTCTCGATATTTCTTGCACTCATAATGGCTGGCACCGCACAGGCAAAACCACTGATCATCGGCATTACACTTTTACCATTCAGGCCAACGCTTCGCATTAATCTATCGGAAAGAAAACTTATTCTCGCCATGTAGCCGGTGTCTTCAAGCAAAGTAATCAAACCGAACAAAATCATTATCTGCGGCACAAAAATCAGGATACCTCCAATACCCGCAATCACACCATTTATTAATAAGTCCGTCCAGCGGTTATCGGGCAAAGCAGCCGAAAGTCCCTGGCTTAGTTTGGCAAAACCCAACTCAATCCAATCCATGGGGAACTGTGCCAGCCAGAACACACTTTGAAATAATAAAAATAAAACGCCAATCAAAATAACATAACCCCACACCCGGTGCAATAAAAGATTATCCAGCTTTTCGGTGAACAATGATTTTTTTAAAGGGTCGGGTTCGGAAACGGTCTGCTGCATGATATGACGGATGCGGCTGTAGCGTTGCAAAATTTCTTCTGCCTGTGTTTTCGTTGGATTGAATTTGTTTTTCAACTCAATATTCTCAATCGTCTTCTGCATTGTCTCATTCAAATCAAACGATTCATGATTGATGAGATAATGGATAGCCGTGTAATCGCTTAATTGGGGAAACTGTTCTTTAACTGCTGATATTGAAGTTTCGGCCAAAGCTTTATTATCAATAAAATCCCTGACCGGCGAATGATATAAATGCTGCGCCGTTTGTTCAATTGCTTTTTTCAGTTGCGGAATGCCTTTATTCTTTCTCGGATTTACGGCAATCACCGGCACACCCAGTTCCCTTTCCAATGCAGCAATATCAATCTTGATTCCTTTTCGCTTGGCCATGTCCATCATCGTCAGGGCAATTACCACCGGCACTTTCAGATCAATGATTTGGGTGCAGAAAAGAAGGTTACGTTTCAGGTTGCTGGCATCGGCCACGGCCACCACCACATCGGCTTTCAGTTCTTTATCCTGGCCCAGCAGCACTTTGTAACTCACCCATTCATCCTCCCTGCGGGGGTAAAGGCTGTAGGTGCCGGGGAGGTCAATCACTTCGGCATTCATAGATGCCGATAATGAAGTAGAACCTGTTTTCTTATCAACGGTCACCCCGGGAAAATTGCCGACCTGCTGGTTCAACCCTGTCAGGCAGTTAAAAAGGGAACTTTTTCCACTGTTCGGATTACCCACTAAAGCTATATGTAGTTTGTTGTTTTTCAACTTATGGTAAGTCAGCAAATGTAGAATGGTAAAGGCAAACAGCCTTACGAATTGCGATTTTTGGACGACTGTATCAGGAAGAAAAATTGTGTTGCCAGTTTATCTGCCAGCTTTCGCCATAGCTTCGTCCTACGCCATAGGCTTTGGCCGACGGCTGTCAGCGAAGGCAAGCCGTAATTTTTTTGTAGGCAGACGTTCGGTTCTTTGGGCATCGTCTGTTGTGTCACTCACTTCATCGTTCGGTTCATTGTGCATCAATAAAACCTCACCCCGTTAAGAGTCGTGTATATGGAAGTTTCTGCAATCCCTCTCCTCAAAGAGAGGGGAATCTGAGTTTCCGAATAGCAAACTAACAGTTGGGGTGAGGTCGTATGCATCAATAATTTTTTACAATAAATAACTTTACCTCTGTCATCACTCTAATACCTTTGTCGCACAACCACCAATTATGTATTCCATTCTTTCAAAAGCACTTTTAATCGCAATACTATTCTCTGCCTGCGCTGCCCCAAAGACTATTACTAAACCCGACACACAAACCGCAGACAACATCAAAGCCCATATTCAATACCTCGCCGACGATAAACTGGAAGGAAGAAGAACAGGAACACCCGGAGAAGAGTTGGCCATGCAATATATCATCAGCCAGTTCAAAGAAATTGGCCTGACACCAAAAGGAACGGAGTACTATCCGCAAAATTTTATTGTAAACGACGGTAAACAAATGGATGCTGTTACCGAATTAGTAATAAATGATAACAAGCTTGAAGCCGGGAAAGATTTTTTCCTTTTCCCCTTTAGCCCAAGCCAAAAAATAGAGGTCCTGCCTTCTGTTGCTTTGCAGGAAGTTGGTATGCCCTGGTTTTTTGACTTAAAAGATGTGCTGGAAGAAAATAAGTCCAATCCTCATTTTGATTTGGTGGATTATATCCGCACTAATTACAAAGGCATTAATGACAGGGGAGCAGTTGCTATGATTTTTTATAACACCTCTTCCATTGATGACAAGCTGGCCTTTGACCCAAAAGATAAATCAGAAAAACTGGCTATTCCTGCTGTGTATGTATCAAAAGAAGCGGCAAAAAAATACTTTGCTGATAAAATGGCAACTCTGAACGTCAAACTAAGAACATCCATCAGCGAAAAAAACAGGATTGGCCACAATGTGATTGGCTATATTGATAACAAAACTTCCACAACAGTAATACTTGGTGCTCACTACGACCACCTCGGCTATGGAGAAGATGGCAACTCAATGATAAGGACCGGAGAAAAAAGTATTCATAACGGTGCAGATGATAATGCCAGCGGCACCGCCGCATTAATTGAGCTGGCAAGAAAACTAAAAGCATCTAAAGCCACTAACAATAATTA
>JAJAZO010000245.1 GCA_026785745.1 Chitinophagaceae bacterium
ATACGGACAGGTGGTGCTGGAGTTTGAATCGCACCCTGAACTGATGAAGCCAATCGCTAATCTTAATATTCTTTTACCTTACTCCGAGTTGATTGAAGAACTGCTTGCTGCTGTATTTCCACCAACAACGGCCAATCAGATGTATGGGGTGTCTATTCCTTTTAAACATCTGGCGGTATATACATCGCCACGGTTTAAGACCATGCTAAAGCCAGGCACCAACCAGATAGAAGTGCCGGAAGGTGATATTGCTTTTAAACTGAACCAGGAAAGATTGCATTTTGCGTATGGCCTTATCCTGAAAAAATATCTCGGTATTAAAAGCACAGAATTTGCCCGTTCTGTTCATCCATACCCCGATACAGAAACAGGGCTTACCCGATACCTCGAATTGCGCATTGATGCCCGTTTTATTGATGTGAGGCCCATAGATGAAATGCCATCCCTGCCGGAAAGTATTTTAAATAAACATACCAACAGCATCATGACAATGGAGGAACTGGCGGAGCAAATACCGCTGGAGAAATTTGTCTTTGAAGGAATTTCGGTGTTGCGGGTAAACGATATGACCGAACAGGAAGTAATATCGAAAATAAAAAACCGCCTGCTTGATATCAATGCATTTTCAAACGCTGATATTTATACCGAACTGGAAAACCATATACAGGAGCTTATCGGCCTGAAAGACCTGGCCATCGGTATCACCCCATTTTTTAAAATTAATGACCACTACGTTTATTCTGACCTGCATAATAATAACAGCATCCTCTTCAAACATTTTCATTTAACAGGAGAAAAAGATGAAATAAGTGACTATTGCAAACTACTGTTCCGGGAAAGCAAGCAGCCGCTTTTATTTGAAACATTAGATGAACAATCATTGAGTGATGTGCAGTGCCTGCAATATTATCACCTCGAAGGTGCAAGGAGCCTTATCATTTGTCCATTGAAAAATCATGATGGGTTGCTGGGTATGCTGGAAATAACTTCGAAAGTTCCGGATCAATTGAAACGAGCACATGTTGGTAAAATTGAAGCTGCTATCTCACTGTTTACATTAGGATTGGAAAAAAGCCTGGAACGGCTTAACAGCCAGGTGGATACTGTGATAAAAAAGAAGTTTACTGCTGTTCAGCCTGCTGTTGAGTGGCGGTTCACCGAGGCTTCTTTGAATTATATCGTCACTAAAAAACAGAAAGAAGAAGTAAAAGTTGAACGTATCGCCTTTCCCGATGTGCATCCGATATATGGGGCTATTGATATACGCAACTCTTCTACCGAACGGTCTCATGCCATACAGTTAGATATTGTAGAGCAATTGGAAATGGCGCAGAAAGTAATAAAAAAAGCACAGGCCAATGTCCCTTTTCCGTTGCTACAGGAAATAGAGTTTAAGATTGATAAGTTTATTGTATCTGCATCAGATGTGTTGCAGTCGGGGGAAGAGCTTAGCATTCAGGATTTTTTACAGGGGCAGATAGTAGCAGTGTTTAACCACCTGCACACTACAGAACCTTCTGTTAAAAACGAGGTGGAACAATATTTTGCTTCCCTTGACCCGCAAATCGGGATGCTCTATCATCATCGTAAAGAATATGAGCAAAGTGTTTCCCGCATCAATGATACACTGGCCCGTTTTATTGATAAAGAACAGGCCGCTGCGCAAAAAGTATATCCGCATTATTTTGAACGCTATGTAACCGATGGATTAGAGTTCAATATCTATATGGGCCAATCTATTTCACCCCGCAAAAAATTTGATGAGATCTACCTGCGAAATTTGAAGATGTGGGAACTAACCGTTCTTACCAAAGCAGCAAGAATAACACATGCCCTGGAAAAAGAACTAAGTCATCCATTACGAACCACTCAGTTAATATTATCACACGGACAAACATTGTCCATCGTTTTCCGCACCGAAGAAAGAAAATTTGATGTGGATGGTGCTTATAATATCCGCTACGAAATTGTAAAGAAACGGATTGATAAAGCCCATATTAAAGGCACTAATGAACGGATTACCCAGCCGGGCAAAATCGCCATTGTCTATTCACATACAAAAGATGCGGCGGAGTACACCGAGTACATCGAGTTTTTGCAAAACAAAGGATTGCTGAAACCCGGAATTGAACACCACGACCTGGAAGAACTACAGGGTGTGGTAGGAATGAAAGCTTTACGGGTAGATGTAAACTTTGATAATTTACCGGTTATTGAGAAAAAAGTTGTGTTATCAAATACTACTTCGGGGCAGTTGCTGGCGGATAAATGATACTATTGCCTGCCTGAATAGTCCTGAGGAATGCTGAAAACGAGTGTCTTACCATTTAATTATTATAGGGAAAATATACTAGTCAAAAAATAAATCTTCCCAATCCCTTTCATTTTTAAAAAATAGTTTCTATTTTTCGGATTCTTACCCCTACTTACACCGTATCCAACCCCCTCTGACAAAGCCAACCGATTATCCAACTCCTCTGACGAAATCAGCATTTTATTCGTAACCTAAAAATTTGTTTGAGGATGAGAAAACTAATCTTTCTTGCCTTGGTGTGCAGTACAGCACTAAGCCAACCACTTAACGCACAGTATTACTTCTACAACGACAAGTATTATGATAAAGACATCGTACTTGACCTCGGTACCTCTTTCGGTATGATGAACTGTCTTACTGATCTGGGAGGCAAAAAAACAACCGGCATAAAAAACATTACTGAAGGTGTTAACTGGAAAAATTCAAGACCCAGTTTTGGAGCCTACATCATGGCTATGTACCGGGAAAAGATAGGACTCCGGCTCGAAGC
>JAJAZO010000246.1 GCA_026785745.1 Chitinophagaceae bacterium
GCTTAAACACACCAGACGCAAAAGCCTTTTGCCAAAAAGTTAAGACTGATGGAATAAATCAATCTAACATAAATGCTAAAATCTTAGCAACCTTTCAAATTCCACTTCCTCCCTTAGAAACCCAACACCAAATCGTCACCCAAATCGAAAAGGAGCAGGCCCTGGTAAATGCCAGCAAACAACTTATTGCCATTTATGGGCAAAAAATAAAAGACCGTATTGCCAAAGTTTGGGGGGCAGATAAAAAAGAAGGGGTGGTTTATGAGGAGAATGATATGGTAACAATGGCGGCAGAGGAGTAAACTATATGTTTAACGAACTCAACAAATACAAACAGAAAGGACATTTCTTTTTTAAGCATGATGATAATCTTTCAGCTGTATGCAATGCTCCAAAAGATTGCAGTGGAATCTATTTAATTTATGCACTGGAAAAAGGTAATGTAAATCTTATTTATATCGGTATTTCTGGCAGAACTGGAAAGGATGGAAATATCATTCATCGCAAAGACGGATTAAGAGGAAGGTTTTTAACGGGTAAACAATTTGGGGGTTTAAGAAAAACAACATGGCCGGTAAAAATCAAATTGGACGATATTGAAGCTTTGGATATTTATTGGTTTGTTACCCACGGTTCTCAAAACAAAGACCTTCCACGATATCTGGAAATAGCGTTACTTAAAAAGTTTCATAGTATTAATGGTTGTTTTCCAAGATGGAATAAGGGGCTATAAATAAATCGGCATGAGAGGATACAGTATAGATGAACATACACATCGTTTTGCCCTATGGACTGCTGCAAGGGCAGTTCAGCGTTCATTCACCACCACTGAAAATGTAAAATTTGCTATTGATAATAGCGGGTTACAAAACTTTGTAGAAAGTTCGGCTTGTGAAAGTGAAACTCAGTTTGATGAATTTCATAAACTATGCGCTAATAAAATAATGTTAGCCTTTAAGGTAAAAAATATTGATGAAGTCAGCTATGGCAGAGCGGCAAAGATTATAGGCATTTACCTAAAGACAGCCATAGTTATCAGGTCTGGCGGGCTGGATGACAGATGTAGCTTTATTCATCCTCCTGTAGATAGGATTCTGCTTACTAAGCTTTCTGAATTTGGTGAATTGAACGGGTTAAAAAATAAGAATTGGACACAATTATCAAAAGACGGTTACTGGGAAATCGTAGATATAATCAGGAAATCAAAATTTCCATTTGACTGGACATTGGAGGAATAATGGGTGTCAGTAAAATAATAATGAGGTGGTAAAGATGGCGGCGGAAGAGCAAAATGTGCTGTTTTTCAGCAGGTTAGTAAATAGCCTCGGTAATAGACCGGGAATTTCCGATATTTACCTAAATTTTCACTCAAAAGTGAAATATATGGCATATTATATGTTTAATTTGCAAAATGTAATCTAAAGGTGAAAATTACGTTAGTAGAATTGGAGGAGCTCAGCGGCAATAAACTAAAGGTTTATTCCGTAATTGTTGAGGAAGACGGGCTAACGTTATATGACCAGTTCCTTGAAGAAAACCACGAACCGCATAATGATGAAATTTCCGATATCACAAACAGAATCGAAGTGATGGCAAGAGTTACAGGCCTGCGGGATGATTTTATTAAAACAGGCGAGGGAGCAATGGGCGATGATATTTGTGCAGTCTATGATAAGCCGGATAGTAATTTACGTCTCTACTTTATACGCTATGGCAATGTGGCTATTGTGTTAGGTGGGGCGGCCCTAAACCCAAAACAATACGCCGCTTACAAGATGATTCCAAACTAAAACAGGAGAATTACTTTCTGCGAAAGGTTTCAGCCGCACTACTGAATCCGTTCGGGAAGGTACGCTGCGTATAACAGATGAAGGATTAGAATCAGAAACTGATTTTACATATACAATTGATGAAGATGAATAAACCTAAAAGACACAAAAGCACCATCATTCAGCAGCTGCAGCAAAACCGTTCGGCTGCTGACTTTGAAAAAACAAAGAAAAGAATGATGCTGGCTGCTAAAATTGCTGACGCAAAAAAAGCAAAGGGCTGGAGCAATGGAGACATGGCCCTTGAGTTAGACCAGCATGATTCAGTAATAAGCAAGTGGCTGAGTGGTACACATAATTTCACAACCGATACCTTGTTTGATATCGAAAGGGTTTTGGATATCAATCTTCTTAATTGGGACGATGCACACCCTAAAGAAATAGTACATAAGTATGAGGTGTCAGTGTCAGCAAAAGCTGCTGATGTAATAGGGGCGTCCTATTTAAAAGATTCAATTGTAAAAGGGGAAAGTTTGCACCATTATATTGCAATATGCGGAGGTATGGCAGTAACATCTGCTTCAACACAAATAAATTAATATACAATGGCTGATATATTACCAGTAGCAATTCCGCTTCAATTCAAAATGAAAGGAGTAGAGCTGCTGAAATCACAGATTAACCAACCGGCAGCTAACTTTAGTGCTACTGAGTTTAAGTTTAATATAAATATTGAGACCAAGTTAGACCCGGTTCAGAAACTGATTTTTGTAATAACAACTGCAGAAGTAAAAGCGGATGATAATCAAGAACTTCTTGGTGTTATTTCCTCTGCGTGTATTTTCGGTATAGATAATTTCGATGAAGTCTTTAAAAAGGTGTCAGAAGATAAGTATCATATTCCAGATGATGTAATGCTTGTCTTTATTTCAATTTCTTTATCAACCCTCAGGGGTATTATGTTTGAGCATTTCAGGGGCACTTATCTTCATACTGCTTTTTTGCCAGTTATAGACCCTAAGCAATTTAAGTTAGAGCAGAAGTAGTGTGTTTCCGCCTTGGCAGCTGTTCTATAAAGCAACACGCCTCGGTTGATGTACTGAGCCAGTAGAAATATCTTCCACCAACCGCATGAATAAAGAACATTACTCATTCTGTAATTTAGCATCACTATAGAAAAAGTAGCCGGTGAAACAGAAACACCGGCCACGGCGTACAAATGATTTTAAAAAATGGAGGGCAGTGAAATTTTTATTTTTCACTACTCTCCATTCACTTACTACTTATCTCCCTTCAGAAGCAGCTTCGCATTTTTCTGCTTCTTTTTCCATTTCATCTTTAAATGCCTCATCCCCTTTGTATTTGGCTTCCATCTTATCCTCCCACTTTTTAAGGGTAGCTCTCGCTGCTTCTTTGTCGGGACCATCAGCAGCCTTAGCCACTTTACCATTGAGGTCGCACCATTCCTGAGCAACTGATTTGGCTGATTTTTTGCCATCGCTACAGGCACCCAGTGAAAGAAATAGAACGATTGCTGAAAGTAATAATAGATTTTTTTTCATGTTGTTTGATTTATGGTTTACAGGTTCCTTACGAAATTAAATGTGTAAGTTTTTTGTGTTGGTTCCACGAAAAGGGTAAATGATGTATCACTAACCCGTTTTAATGGCCATTCAGCCATCATTATAAACCGTCCGTTTTCATAGTCCCAGCTGTATCGCCTGGGTGCAGTATAACCGGCGGAGTCCATGGAATAAACCCTTAAAAATTTCATCGGGGCATTCTCGTTCTCGGCTTCCCATTCTTTTCCTACCAACCATTCTTTTATTGCTTTGTCTTCGCTGGAAATTTCAGAACTGCCAGTACCAATACTTTGATTTTTGGACTCATCCGATGTTTTCGTTTTTACTTTATTTTCAGAGCAGGAATAAAAAAAAATTCCAAAGCAGAAAATCGCAATAATTACTTTCTTCATAAATTTAATGTTTAAGTTGTTTTACTTTCAGGTTTTGGTTGATGATTTTATTTTTAGATAATTCGATGCTGCCTAAGCAGAAATACAATTTTTTATTTTTTATCAAGATATGGACCTTCTGATGCATCTTCACATTTCTCAATCTCATCCCTGATCTCTTTCATAAAAACCTCATTTTTTATGTATTTAACTTCCATTTCCTTTTCAAAAATTTTACGTTTCATTTCTGCGGCTTCTCTTGCAGGCTGCTCCCTTTCTTTTTCAACGTTGGCATTCAGATTACACCATTTTTGTGCGATAGATGCTGCAGTTTCTTTTCCCCCACAGGCTGCAACGCAGAAGAAAAATGCAAGAGCTGCAATAACATTAATTTTTTTTTTTCATGATTTACAGCGGTTAGGATTTATAGAGTTTTCACAAATTTATATACAAAAGTGCTGTTAGTGTGTGCTATATATAATGTAAAAGATTTGTCATCAATTTTCTTCAGCGGCCATTTGATCTGACTGCTTTTTTCTTTGGATAGCTGTAATATAAAGTTGCCGACTTTATAATACCAGGGATCTTTGTGTTCATTACCGGTTTCGTATATGCCATCAGCATTAAGCTTCAGCATGCTCATAGGCGCCCCACCGTTTTCTGCTTTCCATTCCTTTCCTTTCAGCCAATTGGTGATTGTATTGTCTTCGTCGTTAATTTCAGTTTCGGTTACTTTCGGTTTATTTTTTTCATCAGCGCCGGAGCAGGCATATAAAAGTGCCAGGCAAAAAACAGGAATTAATATTATTTTCATTGAATCTTGATTAAGAATGTTCAATTTACAATTCCTCTTTGGGAATTATTGAATTGATTTTTTAAAGTCTTTTCGCCGTCAACAATATTTTTTTTTATATTCGGTCAATAAAACGAATCGCTATGCTAAAAATCGGACATCTTAAATCAGGTGGAATTATTGCAGTAAATGATGAAGGCATCATGCGGGAAGGCACAGTTGTGAGTGTAAGCCCGGAAGAAAACCAGGCTCTTGTAAATAACGGTGTGCAGGAATTTTGGTACAGTCCTGAGGAAATGAGTGCCGTGCCATTGGACGAAAGTCAATTATTAAAACTTGGCTTTACCAGTGAAGAAACCGATGGCTCAGTAAAGTATAAAAAAGACTCGTTCCGGCTGGTAACCCCGAGGAAAGATGATTTTTCCAATATTGAGATGTGGTGGCGGGAAGACAGGCGGCATTTCAGCTTTCCGCTGGGAGTGCATGAGCTACAAAATTTGCACTTAGACATGACTAAAGTGCACCTGGACAAGCCTTAAAAAGGCGTTCAAACCCCATTTTCCCGGAGACAAGCTCCTTTTTTCACATAACCCCTAAAAATAATCGGGGTTATTTCTTTTTTACCCCTGATACTCTTACCTTTGCCATCCGAAAAAAAATATGTCGAAACAACCCCTTATTAAACAAGATGGAGTAATCTTAGAAGCCTTATCCAATGCCATGTTCAGAGTAAAACTTGAAAACGGGCATCAAATACTGGCTACCATCTCGGGGAAAATGAGAATGCACTATATCCGCATTCTGCCGGGAGATAAAGTGGGAGTGGAGCTGTCGCCATATGATTTGACAAGGGGAAGAATAAATTTCAGGTATAAGTAACCCTTCTCCCGGATGAGGCGGGATCAGGGTGACAAAAGAAAAACAAAGTATATGAAAGTAAGAGCATCAATTAAAAAACGCAGTGTTGATTGCAAGATTGTTCGCCGCAAAGGCATACTTTATGTAATCAATAAAAAGAATCCCCGGTTTAAGCAGCGTCAGGGATAAGAAAGCCATTAGCTGATAGCTGCGAGCCACGAATTAAAGTCTCGCAACTAGTAACTCATAACTCGAAGCAAAAACAAAAGAATTAATATTAAATAAACAGAAATATGGATCGTATTGCCGGTGTTGACTTACCAAAAAACAAAAGAGGCGAAATAGGTCTTACCTATATTTATGGTATTGGCCTCTCTACTGCTCAGTACATTCTTGACAAACATAATATTGACAGGAGTAAAAAAGTACATGAGTGGAATGATGAAGAACTGACTATTATCCGTAATACGATTACGGAAGAATTGAAAGTGGAAGGTCAGCTTCGTTCTGAAGTACAGATGAGTATTAAGCGTTTGCTTGATATTGCCTGTTACCGTGGCCTTCGCCATCGTAAAGGGTTGCCTGTTCGTGGCCAACGTACTAAAACCAACAGCCGTACAAGAAAAGGTAAGAGAAAGACGGTGGCTGGTAAGAAGAAAGCAGCTAAGAAGTAAGAAATAGCTGCGAGTCATGAGCAGCGAGTTACGAGTTAAAGTCTCGAAACTCACAACTCGAAGCTTCTTAAATATGCACTAGAAAATAATTGAACTAATCACGGATACCCCGGTGCAGGAGGAGGGTTAGTTCAGATTCTCCGCCAGTTGGCGGAGGATGATTTTTAAAAACAACGTAAAAGAATACCTCGGTACAAAAATTATGGCAAAAGCACAAGCACAGCAGGCTGTCAGCGCAAAACAAGCCGCTAAGAAAAGAGTAGTAAAAGTAGACGCTTACGGCGATGCTCACATTTCTGCTACATTCAACAACATTATCATCAGCCTTACCAACAAAACAGGACAGACGATTGCCTGGAGCAGTGCCGGTAAAATGGGTTTTAAAGGTTCTAAGAAGAACACCCCTTATGCTGCACAGATGGCTGCCGCAGATGCTGCTAAAACAGCGTTTGATGCTGGTTTGAAAAGAGTGGATGTGTATGTAAAAGGCCCTGGTGCCGGTCGTGAAAGTTCAATCCGTTCTTTATCACAATCAGGGATTGAGATTGTAATGATTAAAGACGTGACGCCAATGCCACACAACGGTTGCCGTCCGCGGAAGAAAAGAAGAGTTTAATATCTTAATACTAAGTACTGAGTACTTAGTATTAAGACAGACATATTGGAGCCAAGAGCTTTCATTTAACAAAGGGTGCCCGATTTATTTTTTACGATTTTTTACCGATCGTAGCACCGTTACAAAAAAAATCGAAATGAATAAAAACTATGGCAAGGTACACTGGTCCAAAGACCAAGATTTCCCGTCGTTTCGGTGAGCCTATATTAGGTAATGGCAAATGGCTGGATAAAAACAGCAATCCTCCGGGTATGCATGGTGATAAGAAAAAGCGTAAAACTTTAGGTGAATACGCTTTGCAACTTCGTGAAAAACAAAAAGCGAAGTACACTTATGGTATCCTGGAAAAACAATTCCGCAAAACATTTGAAGAAGCAGCCCGTCGCAGGGGTGTAAC